>JAAETJ010000138.1 GCA_024228495.1 bacterium
GAAGTGGGTCTTTTGCCCCCAAAACAGGCTAAAAATCAAGTATAATCATGCACAAACAGGTCGTAGTTCCAGCAGACATGAATGCAACCAAAGTCAGGAAAACCAAGTGGCAAGAGTTTTGCAAAAAGCAACGCAATGGATAGCGTGATAGAAACCCCATAGCGATGGTTTATTCCATTTCGTGTTGTGCAACAGTGCTTACACCTGACGCGACCAGTTGAATAATTATCATAATGATTTTGTTAAAATAATGGTGTTTGCTTTTTCGGTCGCGCTGGTGAAGCAAGAGTTGAACTAAGCCACAAAACATATCGAAATATCCATCTAAAAAGAAGAAACGCATCTGGTTCGCATGGTAGACTAGGGGTGTTCGGACAGTTAAGACCGTGAGCACATTGGTGCTGATAGTGCCCGTAACTAAGCCTGGTTCCGACGATGGAGGAATCTATCATTGGTGGCCACTGATGGACCCCGTTTAGTAGCTTTCTGAGTTTGAATCATCGTCGGGTCTGAACATAACAGTCAATTTCCAGAAAAGGAGCAGATGCGATGACGGTAAAGCAAAAAGATAAAGTAGGTGTGAGGAAGAGCCAGCAAGCGAGGAAGAAAAAAGGCAAGCGCAAAATAGTCAAATTGGAAAGTTTGAAGCAGTTGAATCTCAATGCCGCCGGGTTGGATATCGGGGCTGCAGAGATATATGCTGCCATACCGGAAGGACAAGATGAGGTGTCTGTGCGCCGGTTCGAGACATTCACAGCAGATTTGCATGCGTTGGCTGACTGGCTGGAAGCGTGTGGCGTGGATACAGTGGCCATGGAATCAACCAGCGTCTATTGGATACCCGTGTATGAAATACTGGAAGAGCGGGGCTTCGAATTGTACCTGGTGAATGCGCGGCATGTAAAGAATGTGACCGGACGCAAGTCAGACATCATCGATTGTCAGTGGCTGCAACAGTTACATACTTACGGCCTGCTCCGAGGGTCATTTCGACCAAACCAGGAGATCTGTACCTTGCGGACGCTGCTACGCCATCGTGGCAACCTGATCAGGTGGCGGGCGGCTCATATCCAACATATGCAGAAGGCATTGAATTTGATGAACTTGCATCTGACGAACGTGATTAGCGATATCACTGGCGTCACCGGCATGAAAATCGTACGCGCAATTGTCGCAGGTGAACGAGAGCCAAAAGTGTTAGCACAATATCGTGACCCCAACTGCAAGAACAGTGAGGAAGTGATCGCCAAGTCACTGGAGGGAAACTACACGTCGGAGCATCTCTTCGTGTTGCAGCAAGCGCTGGAACTCTACGACATTTATACTGCCAAGGTTAAAGTATGTGATGCTGAAGTTGAGCAGTTGTACAGTGAGTTTGCGCCCCAGGTGGATATTACGACAAAGCCACTCCCGCCGCCAAAGAAAAAGCGACGCAAGAATAAAAATGCTCCCGATTATGACCTGCGCTCTCTTCTCTACCAAATGACAGGCGTGGACTTAACAGCTATCGATGGCCTGGAAGTGCTGACAGTGCAAACGATTATCTCCGAGGTGGGCACAGACATGAGCAAGTGGAATAGTGTCAAGCATTTCACTTCCTGGCTGGGACTTGCCCCAGAGAAAGATGTCTCAGCCGGAAAGGTTCTACGCACGGGTACCAAGAAAGTGAAAAGTCGAGCTAACCTAGCTTTTCGCCAAGCAGCTATGGGCGCTTCGCGTGGACAAAGTGCACTGGGCGTCTTCTATCGCCGTATCCGTGCCAGGCATGGACCCGGTGTGGCGATTGTGGCCACAGCACATAAGATTGCGCGCATCTTTTACGCAATGCTGAAGGAACGGCGAGCGTATATCTCACCAGACCCGACTGCATACGAAGCCAGGCAAAAGGAGCGTGCTATCAAGCATCTTAAACGGAAGGCGGCTCGGCTTGGGCTGCAGGTGCTCCCAGCGGTTTAAAGGGCAGGCGCAAGAGGTGGCTGATGATCTGGTTTGGTGTCCTGCGTTTCTTAGTAGCGCTACGCGCAGGATATTCAACGAAAGTCATCCTTCCTCTTCATTTCCAACCCAATAACCGACTATATTTCTTAGAAGTCCATATTTCTAGGAGGTATAGTTATGACCCAATTACGACAACGCATGTTGGCAGACATGCAACTACGTGGTCTTGCCCTCAAGACCCAGAAATCTTATTCGCGAGCTGTGCAGCAACTCGCCCAGCATTACAGCAAAACCCCTGACCAGATAACCGAAGAAGAGCTGCGCGACTACTTTCTCTATTTGAAGAATGAGAAGAAGGCATCGCGTAGTGCCTGCACCGTTGCCCTGTGTGGCATCAAGTTTTTCTTTGAACAGACATTGCAACGCCATTGGAAAACATTCGATTTAGTCAGACCTCCCAAAAGCAAGAAACTGCCCGTCGTTCTTAGCCAGGACGAAGTGAGGTGCGTGCTGAGCAAGGTGCGGCGGTCTCATTATCGGATATGCCTGACCACAATTTATGCTTGTGGATTACGGTTGCAAGAAGGGATTGGTTTGGAAGTGCGCGACATCGATGCAGACCGGGAGATGCTGCACATTCGCCAAGCGAAGGGGTGGCGAGACCGCTACGTGCCGCTGCCACAAACGGCCTTGACCTTGCTGCGACAACAATGGGTAATCCATCGACATCCAACCTTGTTGTTCCCCTCCCTTCGGGGTGCAACAAAGCAAGCGACGCAACCGATGAACCCCAGTGGTGTGCAAAGAGCATTCAAAGCGGCATTAGGTGACAGCAGCATCTCAAAACCAGCAACCGTACACACGCTGCGTCATTCCTGGGCAACCCATCTGCTGGAAGCGGGTGTCAATCTGCGCCTGATACAGCTTTGGCTGGGTCACAAGTCATTGCAAACGACGGCAATTTATACCCACCTCACTCGCAACGCTGAAACGCTAGCTGGCGAGAAGATTAACCATCTCATGGCTGACCTGGCAAACCATCAGGCAGATGTACCATGGTAACCCTGGCTGATATTTTCCAACGATTTGGCTCAGCTTACTGTGTGCAATTTGGTCATAATCTACTCTACAGCCACAAGTTGGCAATGCAAGCAATTATGCAGTGTCGCACCGCTGC
>JAAETJ010000139.1 GCA_024228495.1 bacterium
AGTAAGCCACCTTCGTCTGACATCACCAAACCACCCAAGAAACCCAAGAGCGGGAAGAAAAACAAACAAGGCGGCCAACCCGGTCACCCCAAGCACGAACGCACGCCCTTCAGTGAAGATGAGATCGATGAGCATCTGGGATATCATTGTCCCGCCTGCCCTGAATGTGACAGCAGCAAGCTCATTTTGCTGGATGAACAATCGAAGAACATCGCGCTTATGCCTGCTACTGTGAGGACTGTGACCAGATACATTACGCACCCTTCCCGGATGCAGTCGTCAAAGCGGGCCTGTTCAAGGCGCGACTCACCGCTTTGGTCGCCTATATGAAAAATGGCTGCCATGCCTCGTTCTCCACCATTCGCAAATTCCTGCGCGATGTTATCGCTGTGCCAGTTAGCCGGGGTTATCTGTCAAAGCTGATTGGACAGGTCCGGAAGGCGTTGGCGCCCGCTTATGAGGTTTTTATGGTCCGCATCCTCTTTGTACCCCATCTGAATGTCGATTAAACAGGCCATAAGGACAATGGCG
>JAAETJ010000140.1 GCA_024228495.1 bacterium
CAACCCGGTCCTGGTGGTGGCGGAGCCTGGGTCTTGCAGCTGCGATCTCCCTTGGGGCAGGCCAGGCGCACATGGAAGTGATAGTGGTGGCCATACCAGGGCCTGAGCTTGCGCAGCCAGGATCGATTCTTCTGCTTTTTCGACCAGTCACACATGGTCTTTTTTATTTTTTTTTGGACAAAAATACGCGCCACCGCCTTGTCTGAAGCCGCCTTGCGCAATAGCTCTGCATGCCCGCTCTTCCAGATTTTAGGGTTGGTTTTACTCCTGCTCTTGATCATGGAAACGGCGCTGACGTTCTCTCGCGCCTTGTTGCTCATTTTTTTGACCGGCATCTGCTTAAACCAGATATCCACATCCAGACCCAGTTGGTGGCTGGCGTGTCCGGTGAGCATGGGGCCGCCTCTGGGCTGCGACATGTCTCCCACCAGGAGTCCAGGCCATCCATCTTTTTTAACCGACTTGGAAAATCGCTCGATAAATGCAAGTAACTCAGGATGACCCCAGTTCCGGTTGCGACTCAGTCGCATGGCCTGCCAGCCTGTGCCATTGGCTGGTAGCTGTTCACCACCCCCCAGGCAACCCTTGGCATAACCGCCAATCGCCTGTGGCTTCATTTTGGCTGCTGACTTGATATGGCCAAACAGCTGCTTGGCAGGGGTACTCTTTTTTGCGGTGTTCTTCTTGGCCTCAACCATTCCGGTGATGCCAAAGATCAGTACAAGAGTTAACAGAATTCTCAACAGCAATCTCCCTGTGATAATGCTCAAGAAGCTTGTATGCATATACAAGCCATGCGTCAAATATGGTGTGTCAGTATAACCGGGCACGCTAACATTCAGTACCCTTTGTGGAATTAGATGCCGACTCTGTAAAGAAAACTAAAATACAAGCGTCTACTGGCATCTGTCATTTCAACGAAAAATTTGGTGGCTTTCAAATCTAACGGCAACGGAAAACAGCGCTGAAATGGGCTTTTGTATCAATTGTGGTGTTACATCATTATGGGTTTTATCTGAAATGG
>JAAETJ010000141.1 GCA_024228495.1 bacterium
CTCCCCCGTTGGGGAAAAGCACGGTTTCAGACGGCTTTAGCTGCCTATCGGCAAGGAATTGACAATTGACAATTGACAATTAGCAATTGTCAATTAGCACCCATCAATATCATTATGAATACCAATCCCCCCCTCCAACTCGATCTCAGCTTCAAGCATCTGCAAATGATGCTGATGCGTGTGGATCTGCTCATTCATCGTGAGGTACGCCGTTGGCAAATGGCAAACCAAAATGCAGCAGATTTACTGCGTGGGCAATACATTTCAGATGCTGAGGTGGATGCGCTGCTGAAACAGCCATTCGGCACGCATTGGCGGCACATGGTTGCGCCACCACCCAACGGCGAAGCGGAAGCATATGCGCGCACATTGGCAAAAACAGACCACCAAATTGAGTCGATGCTGACCCAGCAAAACGGCAGCGGCGAAATACCGCGCCTTGCTTATTTAGCGCAGGCGTTCAACCTGTCACAATTTGAATTGGATACGCTGCTGATTGGCGTCGCGCCCGCCCTGGATTTGCGCTATGAACGACTTTACGGTTATTTGCTCGATGATGCGACGCGGAAACGGCCGTCTATCAACCTCGTCCTCGACCTGCTGTGCAAACCAGGGCCAGACCGCCTGCTCAACCTCGCCGATTTCAGCGACGAGGCTCCCCTGTTCAAACTTGGATTCCTGAAAAAAGTGGTCGAACCAGGAATGCCACACGCCCCCATTTTAAACCAGGCACTGGCACCAGATCCCAGCTTTGTCGCATGGCTGATGGGACAATATGAACCCCACCCAGATTTAGGTAAATTTGCCCAGCTAGACAACGCTCCCATTACTACAGAAGATATTTTGACGGCTGGCGACCGTCTACATCAAATTGAAAGCAGCGAAGCAGAATGGCCGCTTTTCTTGTTTGCCGGGGCAGACCGCGCCGCCCAGGTTGCATCAGCCCGCTTGTTGGCACATCAGGTGAAACGGCCGTTACTCAAAATCAACATGCGTGGCCTCGTCGCACAAGAGCTAACACCAGCCACTGCATTACGGTTGGCGCTGCGCGACGCCCTACTCACACGAGCCATCCCCTACCTGCATGGCTGGGACGTCTGCCTGAAAGATCGGGCAACGCCAACCCCATTACTGCGCCAGCTCATGCAACATCCTGATCTTGTGATCGTTGTCAGCGAACTGCCGTGGCAAGCACGTGCAGGTGATCGAGAACGGCCGTTACTACGCCTCGACTTCCCCATGCCCAACTACAATCAGCGCATTGCCCTTTGGCACCAGTTCCTACAAACCGATGAACAAACAGCCGCCGCACTCAAGCTGGAAAAGCTTGCAGGGCAGTTTACCTTACGCACGGGTCAAATTCGGGACGTGGTTGCTACCGCAAGAGATACGGCGATTCAATACGGCCGTGACCTCAACACAGACGATCTCTTTGCCGCCGCCCGCGCCCATTCCAACCCTGGCCTCTCCGATTTGGCACGCAAAATCACACCCCGCTACGATTGGGCAGACCTCGTTCTGCCCGACGATCCAACCACCATCCTGCGTGAAATTGTCTCCACTGTTGAAGGACGTGCGCTGGTGCTGGAGGGATGGGGTGTTGGCAAAAAGTTGGCAACGGCAGGGGTCACCGTGCTGTTTGCAGGATCGCCCGGTACTGGCAAAACGATGGCCGCCGAAGTAATCGCACGCGAGCTTGGCCTCGACATGTTCAAAATCGACCTTTCTGGCGTCGTCAGCAAATATATCGGCGAAACAGAGAAAAATTTGGAACGCATCTTTAACGAGGCACAAAGCAGCAACGCCATCCTCTTCTTTGACGAAGCCGACTCCATCTTCGGCAAGCGCTCAGAAGTCAAAGACGCACATGACCGCTACGCCAACATCGAAGTCAGCTACCTGCTACAGCGGATGGAATCCTACGATGGCGTTACCATCCTCGCCACCAACCTACGCGCCAATCTGGACGAAGCGTTTACGCGCCGCTTGCAATTTGCAGTCGATTTCCCCTTCCCAGAATGGAAAGATCGGCTGCGTATTTGGAAAACCTTATTCCCCACAACCGTCCCCTGCGATGATAATTTGGACTTTGAACGCATGGCACGCCGCTTCAAATTGGCAGGCGGCAATATCCGCAACATCATTGTCAGCGCCGCCTATCTCGCCGCTACAAACGGCCAAATCGTGACGATGGAGCACATCCTGCACGGCACCCGCCGCGAACTGCAAAAGATGGGACGGCTTGTGGATTTGGATGATTTAAAAGTGGAAAGATAGTCGTTGAGTCATTAGTCAGGTAGTCGAGTAGTCTGGCTAACAGCTAAAAAATTATGGCAAAAAAACAGACAAACCCAGAACAACAAAAGAAACCGACGCAGAAAACGGCCGTTCAGAAAAAAACGCGGCAAGCGTTAAAAGGGTCACCTCCAGCACAGCAAAGTGGGCTTGGAGGGTCAATTGACAACGCGCAGCAGCTTTCTGCAGCCGATACACAAGATATGCAGCAAACGTACGGCAATCATTTTTTGCAGCGGCTGGTGGGGGTTTCGCTCGATGGGAATGAAGAAGAGGATGAAACGACCATGCGTACCGCAGATGACAATGCGGGGATGTCTGTTTCTGATGGTGTAGAAAATCGCATCGATAAGGCGCGTGGGGGTGGACAGGGACTTCCAGGGGGCTTCCAGCAGCAGATGGAAGGGCAATTCGGCGCTGATTTCGGCAATGTACGTGTGCATACCGATGGGGAATCGGACACGCTGAACCAGTCATTACAGGCAAAAGCGTTCACCACCGGCTCCGATATTTTCTTCCGCCAGGGTGAATACGACACAAGCAGTACGGAAGGGCAAAAATTGGTGGCGCATGAGTTAACACATGTAGTGCAGCAAGGGGGCACCCAGCGCAAACCGGTTCAGCCACAAATGACGGTGAATCCCCCCGGTGACCAATATGAGCAGGAGGCGGATGCGGCAGCGGAACAGGCAGTAACTGGGGCGCAAACCCAGACTGCGGCTCCACCTTCAACGGGGAGCGGTGATAATAACATTGGTCCGGAAGCGGAAACGAATAAGACAGGGGGGGAAACGGCCGTTTCCGACAACCAATCCGCTCAACCTGCTGAGCAATCATCCATGTCAGCAGCCCCCGTCAGTGATGATGGTGCAGTCGAAGAGCTAATGTCTATCAAAGACCATCCCGCCGTCAAAGAAGCAACTGACGATGCAAAAAAAGAAGCAAAAGGGCAGGAAGGAGAAGCACAGCAAGGGGGGGAAGAAGTAACGGCCGTTGAAGGTGACGCAGGCAAACCAAAAGAAACCGACAGCAATACACAACAAGAACAAGACCCAGTAGCAGCAGCCAAAGAAGACGCTCAGGAAACGGCAGATCAGGCTGAAGGCGGTGAAGCAAAAAAAGAGAAAAAAGAAGACGAGAAGAAGAAACCCCAAGAGCAAGTAGAAAAGGGCGTTCCAAAAATAAAAAAAGAAGATACCGGTCCAATTGAGGACATGAAATATGACACCGAAAAGTTAGAGGAGCCAGACATACCGGAGCGCCTGCCTAGCTGGGATGCGTTGGCTTACGGCACGGTACAAACCTTTGCCGTCGATGAAGTAGTCGCGGAGTCTCGGCAGCGTGACCTACTGCTCATGGGACCGACGGTTCTGGAATCAACAGATGAACCGGCAGCAGATGAAGGAAAAGACAGCGGTGATAAAGATGAGGAAGAGGCTGATGAAGTAACCGGAGACGGTGCTGAAATTGACAAGTTCGATTTGATTAAAGACGCCTTTATTGGGGGAGCCTCTCAAGGAATGCTTGAGGGGGCGACTGAATTTGCTACCGATCAGGCTATGGAAAGCGCCCTCAGCAAAGGCCCTGCAAAAAAAATACCTTATGCTGATGGTGCCATGAACGTTGCCCAAATTGCAATGGACCCGGAAGGGTGGGCAAAAGGGGTTGAATCTGCCTTCGGCAAAGAAGGCGCCAACAAGATGGCTGAAGGGTGGGGCAATATTGGTGATGAAAAGACGTGGGCGGGTAAGATTGCCGGTTTTTTGGAAGCCACCATCGGTACAATTGATTGGATCAATACAATGTTGGGGTATGTGCAGCAAATCCTACAGACAGTGCTGTTCATACTTGCCGGTATCGCTGCCGCTCTCTCAGCCACTGGTGTAGGCGCCAGCGTCGTTCCCATCCTACTAAAAATAATCGCCTTCTTAGAAAAAATAAACAATCTAGTAATCAAGGTCAACGACTTTTTGCAATATGGCGTCAAGCCACCGCTAGAAGTGATGGCTATCCTGTTCCGAACCATCGACATCGCCATTTTTGAAGGCGATCCTGATGAGTTGATAGAAAAACAACAAAAGCTAAAAGGAACCGTTAGTTCCTTAGCCAAATCGACAACCCAACGTACGCTCAACAGCAAGTTTGAAAAGAAACAGGGCGATAAAGAAAATGCCAAATTGGAAGATGCAAAAACCAAACGGCGCGAAGAAATTGACAAAACACCAGACGATATACCAGATCCAAAAACCGGTAAAACAAAAGATGAAATGGTTAATGATTATGAATCCGAATATGGTTCCAGTTATGATGTAGATAGCCGCCAAGTAAAGGGTGAGAAGTCGGATGATCCGGTTGACCAAGCACAAGATGCGAAATTAGAATCGAATGCACAAGTCAAAAAGGCAGAAAAAGATTTAGAGTTGGCGCAAGAAGCAGCACAAAACAGGCGGTTCGGGAAAGACAAAGAATCGATTGACACGGTTGAAGCAAAACAAAAGCTGGACGCAGCAAAGAAACAACAAGAAGATGCAGATGACGCTGTGTTTGACGCACAAACAGGCAAAATGATGGATGAAGGTGGCCTATTTGGCATGGATACACCGGCACCGACACCTGATAAAAAACCATCAAAATGGGACCGTGTTAAGGATAAAACCAGCAAATTTGATGACAAAGTTTTTCGTGGTCAGGGCAAAGATATGGTGGGTGAATATAAAAATGTCACGAAAAAGGAAGATTGGTTCTCATCCAATAGTGAAGGATGGAGCGGGCAACGTCATGGTGCAGGGGTGACGGGGCAATCTACCAATTTGGCAGCAATGATGCTGGAACGTATGACCGGTGGTAAGTGGAATAATGTAACTGACATTTCAAAGGATGTGCTTAAATCATTTGGGATTGAGGTGCCTGATACGGGCGGTGCTGAAGAGTATGGCGCCAGTGTGATCGAATTTGAGATGCAATGGTCTGACGATATTGATGATGGCTGGACTTGGCAGGGTGATGAGGGGAGCATTACTGATCCGAGTATGAAAGCACGTATTCGTGAGGCTGGCGGGGCAAATAAGGAAGGGGTCGTTGCTGAACTAACGACAGAAGATTCAAATACAAAGGCTCGTTGGAAGAATTATGATTGGAAAGATAATAAACAGGTAAAAACCGGAAAGCCAGCTCCAGACAGCAATCCAGAGCTTATTGTACAACCAGGAACTTATGAGATACTCAAGCCAAAAGGCTTGCTTCTCTTGGAAAAATCAGGTGAAGATAATTGGAACAAATCTGCACCTGGTTTGATTTTTGATTCGAAAGGGGCTTCTCAATTTAAAGATGGATCCCCAGAATTCACCAAAGAAAAGGTGACGGTTGATCACAAAGGTCGACAAAAAGTAGAACTACCATATAGCACGAACGAGCATCAAGAAAACCCTGATGAGCCCAGCATTGCAAGAAAACCAGATGACAACCCGCCAGAAGAGATGGTCGTACAGCGGGAACCAGCAGAGGCTAATGAAACACAGGAAGACCAAGATGACACAATTCCTGTCGATATGGTAATGGATTTAGTTTTAGGTGGCATGATGAATGAGGGTGAACCTGTTGCTGAAGAGTCTGATGCGTTGGAGCCTGATTCAGCTGGCTATGGTCTGGGTATGGATTTACAAATGATACAGCAAGAGCGGACACTGGATATCATTGAATCGCTGCCAGAACCACCGGAAAGCGCTCGTGAAGTAACGGCTGCTGCTGAAACGTATAATTTACTAGCTGCACAAGAGGGCATTACGGAGATGCGCCAGCAAGATATTGAGATGCGACAGGAGGATGCCCAGTCACAAATTATTGAGATGGAAAAGGTGCAGGAGGTAACGGCCGTCAACCAAAATGCACTCGTCGGGTATCAACAAGACGTCAACCAAAAGCTGGCCGCGCAAGA
>JAAETJ010000142.1 GCA_024228495.1 bacterium
CCCGCCATTCTGGGAGCCAAGATCGGTTGTCCTGATGCCCCTGCCATTGGCTTTGCCGGGGACGGTGCCTTTGGCATCTCGATGAACGAAATGAGTGCGTGCGGGCGCGACGACTGGCCGCCCATTACCATGGTCATTTTCCGCAACTATCAGTGGGGTGCTGAAAAGCGCAACACAACGCTTTGGTACAATGACAATTTTGTCGGCACCGAACTTGACCGCGACGTCAGCTACGCCAAAATCGGCGAGGCCTGCGGGGCAAAAGGCGTGCAGGTATTTGGATCAGAGGCGCTGACTGAGGCCCTCAGCGAAGCGGTCGCGGCACAGGCAAACGGCGTGACCACCTTCATCGAGATCATTCTCAACCAGGAACTGGGCGAACCGTTCAGAAGAGACGCCATGAAAACACCCGTTGAGGTAGCTGGCATCGATCCCGTTGACATGCGCGAGCAGCAGGTCGACGCCACACAGCCATAGATGCTTGGGCGTGTTTGGGGGGCGGTGATTCATGAATTTGGTACATACAATAGAAATATAGGGATGCTCAAAAACTATGTCTTATCTACTATTGGCTGTCGGCATTGTCCTGCTGCTTGTGTGTGGTGATGCGCTGGTTCGCGGGGCTGTTGCCCTTTCCGTAAAACTTGGCATTCCAACGCTGGTCATTGGCTTGACGATTGTCGCTTTTGGGACGTCAGCGCCCGAGCTTGTCGTGTCCCTCCGAGCCGCTCTGGCCGGCGCGCCCGGCATGGCAATTGGTAATGTGGTTGGGTCAAATATCGCTAATGTGCTGCTGGTGCTTGGGCTTCCCGCGATTATTATCGCCACCGACACGAAACAGGATTTCATCGTGCGCAATACGGTTTACGTGATCATCGCAAGCCTGATTTTTATCGCCCTTTGCTTTATGGGACCGCTTGTATTCTGGCATGGGGCGTTGTTGTTTGTATTGCTTGTCGGCTTTCTGCTTGAGCAGGCGAGACGCGCCGAACAGCACAAGGATGCCGCTACAGTGCTTGGCGAAGAAGCCATGGAGATGATTGATGATGGAGCGGACGACAATAAAAGCAATCTGAAGATCCTTGCTTTTCTTTTAGCCGGCATAGTCGGTTTGCCGTTTGCGGCTCATATCACTGTTGAAGGCGCTTCCGATATTGCTCGTCAGTTCAATGTTCCAGATGAAACTATCGGTCTGACACTGCTGGCGCTTGGCACGTCCCTTCCCGAACTCGCCACCACGCTGACGGCAGCTATACGCGGTCACGCAGCACTGGCGCTTGGCAATGTGCTTGGCTCCAATCTGTTCAATCTGCTCGCGGTTATGGGAGTCACCGCCATGGTGGCGCCGGTACCGGTGCCCGAAATAATCACAAGCATTGATCTGTGGGTCATGTTGGCAGCGACTGTGATATTGTTGCCTTATGTTTTGGGAGGGCGTGAGATATGCCGCGTCACGGGATCGGTGTTTCTCACGGCTTATATTGCCTATATCTATTTCGTCTTTACACCCCGTACTGGCGCTGCTGGTGGGGCCGTCGAGGCGTCAACCATGATGATTAAATAATCAATAACAGACGTTTTGAGTGATGAATGCAATCGGCGTTACAGCATAGAAATCAATTTGTTACTAACGTCTCTCCAAGTTTGTTCATTGACGTGCGGCCGATTTGTGCAAGAGTAAGGCTCGTTTCATTTGAAAGCACGTTCCAAAATTGCGTTAAGCCTTTTTCACCATTTGCAGCCATCGCCAACAACATGGCGCGACCAAAAAAAACAAAATCAGCGCCCATCGCATAGGCTTTGATGATATCTTCACCAGAACGCAGACCAGAATCATAAAAAATTGGAAAGCTTTCCCCCAAAGCATAACGAATATCGCGGAGTGCTTGAATGGGAGGGGGAGCGCTGTCCAATTGTCTGCCTCCGTGACTTGAAACCTGAATGGCATCCACGCCTTCATCTTTTATACGCACGGCGTCCTCACAACTTAAAACCCCTTTAATGACGAGCTTGCCTTTCCAATCATCTCTTATTCGTTTGAGATCATCCCAGTTTGCGGCAGCACGGCTTTCGGTGCGATCAAACGAATTACCCGGATCAGTAAAATTTGCCATCTTCGGGCGACCGTTGAGTAAAGTGGAAATTGACCACCTTGGATGCAAGGCAAAATCAATGAATTGGCTCAGCCCAATCTTGAATGGCATCTTGAAGCCCCGACGCAACTCTCGTGGTCTTCGGCCAACTTCTGGAACGTCCAGTGTAAACACCAGCGTTTCATACCCACTTATCGCAGCTCGTTCGATCAGCTTTCTGGTACCGCTACCATCTCCACTGAAATAGAGCTGAAACCAGGCATGACCGTCGGCAACCTCAATCATTTTTTCAAGGGATGTTGATGCAACCGTAGAGACACCAACAGGTGTTTTGAATTCAGCTGCTTTTCTTGCTAACAACAGGTCTGCACCTGGTGTGGACAGATTGCACATGCCCATCGGCGAGACACCGAACGGCACCCTTGCTTGGTGGTTGAATACATCTACGCCAATGTCGCGCTTGGTAACATTGACCAAGATGCGTGGTTGTAACCGCAGATTTTGTATTGCTTTTCTGTTTATAGCTTTTCCTGTTTCTTCTCCAGCTGCACCGTCAATGTAGTCATAAACCATCCAGGGCAGACGCTTGCGAGCAAGCCTCCATACATCCGCACTAGAAAAAATCTCCCTTGAGGTGAACATTACAAAAGCCTCAAGTCTTAACTGCGTTCATGAACCTGTCGCGAATAGCAACAGTATCCATTGTGATTACAGGTACTTTTACATTTCCGCTTTCACACTTCGCAACGATTATCGTCATCCTATTGCTCGCAAGAGCTCCTTTCAGCGTCTCGCTTGTTTGTTCCGCGGAGCATTCGATAACATTCTCACAGCCGCAGGCTTTTGCGATTGCTGCTAAAGAGGTTTTTTTTCCGGCATAGGTCGGTTGGTCCCCCGTGGAACCATAACTCCCATTGTCAATAATTATCAGAATAAAGTTATTTGCTACATTGTTGGCAATCGTTGGTAAAGTACCTAGATTGGACAAGACTGCCCCATCACCATCTATAGCAATGACTTTTTTCTCCTGCACAAGTGACAGGCCAAGACCAATAGAAGACGCCAGTCCCATTGTACCCAACATATAAAAATTTGTCGGCTGGTCATCGATCAGATGCAGCTCCTGACTAGGAAGGCCGATATTACTAATGACCAGGTGGTCACTGAGTATAGGAGCGATTTCATATAATATTTCAGATCGGATCATAATCAATTTCCCTTCCAGAAACTTGCATCTGTTAAAATTGCGACGGGCTTGTTGCACATAAAAGTATGTTTGAGAATTGCGTCGAACTCTTCGATATCCTCTTCCTTGTGGAAGTGATAAGTTGGAATGAGCAATCGGTCTAGTAGAGCCTTTGTGTGTATTGCCATCTCAACCTGACAGGCAACCGGTTCTCCAAGTTCACCTCTGTAGGAAATTAGCATGGGCAAAGGCATTCTATAGAACTGTGTCAGTGTGACCAGCGCATTGATCGATACGCCGATCGCCGTGTTTTGCATGATGATAGCAGATCTTTTGCCTCCCAAAAACGCGCCAGCGCAAAGGCCGATACCTTCATCCTCCTTGTTGCAGGGAATGTGATAGATTTCCTCTCGAGTCTCGATTTCCTCTATAACTCCGGCAAGCTGTTTACAGGGAACTGAGGTGATAAAACTTACGTCATTGGCGATAAAGTCATCTAAAAATCTTGTATTCACTGACATTCTCGTCTCTCCTGATATGTGGGAACCTGAATTTGGCCCAATCGAACCCCCAGAAGCTAACCGTTAGGCTAAACTCTTCGGTAGGAAATTTTTTCAGACTTATTCGATACCTTTTGTTACGTGATCCAGAAAACTTGAATTGGACACTTTCTACTCCTTTTTCATTGTCAAGTAGGATTAGTGAAAATTAAGGACGGAGAACAATCTTCGCCGCGTTGCTGCGACCATTTTGCAGATCGTCAAAGGCTGATATTCCCTCGGAAAGTGGTCGCTCTTCAAACCAGTTTGATATGCCGAGCGCACCCGTGTACAGGGCTGACAGTGCTGCCTGGAAATCAACCATGGTGTAGGTGTAGCAACCAACAAGCGTTATCTCTTGCAATGTCAGCCGCCGCATATCGACACCATCGGCACCGTCGAGCAGGCCTACATGGACAATTACTGATCCCGGACGTGCCGCCTGAATGGCAGCAATTCGTGTCGCCTTCGCACCTACTGCGTCAATTACCACATCAATACTCCCGGGCTCCACTCCAGCATCGTTCAAGGGGTCAAATGCTTTACAGACTCCGGTCGCTTCAGCCGTCTTGCGGCGGCCAGAATTGGTGTCAGCTATCTGAATATTCTTGCAGCCGTGACTGGCAAGCACTAGTGCAGCGGCGAGGCCAACGGCCCCACCGCCAAGCACTAGAGCACGTCCTTCAGACAAGGGGCGAGCGCTGAACCTGTGTGCAAGCAGGACTGCATGCAACCCGGTGGCCACAGGTTCGGTAAGGGCAGCAATAGCTGGATTAAGATCCCCAGGCACTTCGACAAGATTGCTTTCAGGGATGGCGATATATTCGGCAAAAGCGCCGGGGCGGGGCGGCATGCTGATAATCTGGCGGTCTGCACACAAGTTTGCGCGGCCTCCATGACAATCAGAACAAATTCCACAACTGACCAAGGGATTGATGGCGACCCGTTTTCCTGCCAGCCCACCCTCGACGACAAGTCCGCAAGCTTCATGACCAAGTATCAGCGGAGCGGGGCGGCGTTCGTCATGCCCAAGATAGGCATGCATGTCCGAGCCGCAAATTCCAACGGCTTCAATACGAACCAGAGTTTCACCGCTATTTAGTTGAGGATCGGGTTCATCCTGATACGATAGTGTTTTTGGACCGGTATAAACGAGTGCTTTCATTTCGCTGTAAAACCTCCATCGACGAAAAGAGTCTGACCAGTCACATAGGATGATGCCTCAGAGCAAAAGAACAATAAAGGACCATCCAAATCCTCAAGCTTGCCATTGCGACCGATGCATGTCCGTTGTGCATTTTGCTCTGTGCGAACCTCATCAGAGAACACAGGACCCGTCAGCTCTGTTGGAAAGAAACCAGGAGCAAGAGCATTGATGTTGACGCCGTGTTGCGACCAGGCCTCCGCCATCGCACGGGTTAGCTGTTCGACACCACCTTTCGAGGCACCATAAGATAGGCCACCGGGAAAAGCTCGACGAGATTGCAAGGAAGCAAAGTTGACGATCCGCCCCCAAGTTTTCTCTCTCATTGCCGGTACAAGAGCTTGAGCGAAGAAAAACGGAACTGCTAGATTGAGACTGATGGTTGTGTCCCATCCCTCAACAGTCACTTTGTCTGCCGTCTCTCTTGTATTGATCCCGGCAGCGTTGATAAGAATATCAGGCGGACCGAACGGCTGACTTGCCGCACGGGCGATTTCTGAAAGACCAGATCGATCAAGTAGATCGGCAACAACAGCTGCTGTCTCACCCGCAGTTTCAGATTGCCAGGCTTCAAGTTCGACAGAACGGCGGGCAATGCCAACGACATGAGCGCCCGCCTCAGCAAGCAATTTGCCCGATGCACGGCCCAGCCCGCTGCTTGCACCCGTGACACAGGCAATTTTTCCCTTTACATCGAACAACGACATTTTTCTGTCTGGCCTTATTATGCGATTAATCCGTACCGGTTAGATCGAACTGTTCATCGGGAAAATATTTGTGCAGGCGAATATCTGCAGTTCGTGCATGCCCTTCCATACCCTCAAGACGCGATATGCGGGCAGTAGCCTCGGCAATTGGCTTGGCGCCTTCTCGGGTTGCACGCTGCCATGTAACGATCTTCATGTATTTGTGTACAGAAAGCCCGCCGGTATAGCGCGCTGCTCCAGAGGTCGGGAGAACATGATTTGTACCCGAGGCCTTATCCCCAAAGGCAACCGTGGTTTCCTCACCAAGGAACAAAGATCCATAGCATTTGAGGCGACCGAGCCACCAATCGAGGTCTACTGCCTGAACGGTCAGATGCTCGGGGGCATATTCATCGGCTGTTGTCGCCATCTCCTCTCGGTCACCGCAGAGAATTACCTCTGCATAATCGTCCCAAGCGGCAGCGGCGTTTTGACCATTCAATTTCGGCAGGGCAGCAATAAACTGTGGAACGAGTTCCATAGTGCGCTCGGCCAATGCACGGTCGTCAGTCACCAGCCAAACCGGCGAATTGTAGCCATGCTCGGCTTGGCCAACGAGATCGGCGGCAACAATATCCGGATCGGCGGTGCTGTCCGCCAGGATCAGGCTATCTGTTGGACCAGCAAACATATCAATTCCGACGCGACCAAATAAAATACGCTTTGCTTCAGCCACGAACTGATTTCCCGGTCCAACAAGTATATCTGCTTGAGGCAGACCGAACAGCCCGAATGCCATCGAAGCCACACCTTGAACACCGCCCATCGCGAGTATTTTGTCGGCACCACACAGGTCGGATGTGAAAACAATCGCTGGACTAATGCCCACTTCAGGACGAGGTGGCGAGCAGACGGCAATATGCTCACAGCCAGCGACTTTCGCTGTTGTCACGGTCATGATAGCTGAGGCGATATGGCTATACCGGCCGCCAGGGACATAGCAGCCCGCCGAACGGCAAGGAATACTCTTTTGACCGGCTATCAAACCTGGCACGATCTCGATCTCGATATCACTCAGGGTCTCCATTTGCGTTTCGGCAAAGCGACGCACATTGTCATGAGCAAAGCGGATGTCATCCTTGATATTTTCAGGAACAAGGGCAGATGCTGCAGCGATTTCTTTTGAAGTCAGAACATGATTGCCATCATAGCGATCAAACTTATCTGCATATCTTTTGGCGGCCTCTTCACCGCCAGCTTCGATATCGTCGAGTATGGCCTGGACTGTATCCTTGACATCGCCCGAATCGGATGAAGATGTCTTGCTTGATTTTTTCAGATATTCACGAGTCATTTAAGAGCTCCTATCGCTACGCTTCTGGTAGAATTGTAGTTGAAAACGCGGCATGTAGCCGATCAACAACGCGCCCATCAGCATGAAGAAAACAAAGGGCGTGGCTTTCGTGGCTAATGTAAGCGCTTGCATAACAAAATGCAAGCGCTTACATTAAATATGTAATATTTTGCCTATGACTCAATTGCTACTGAGGGATTTTAGGAGAAGAAAAGAATGTCGTCACCAACACTGGAGGACGTCGCCCGGCGGGCCGGAGTCTCTACTGCTACTGTCTCACGATGTCTCAATACTCCGGATAGTGTGGTGCCAAACACGCGTGATAAGGTTTTACGTGTCGTTGCTGAACTTGGATACACGCCGCACTTCGGGGGTCGAGCCCTCGCGTCAAACCGATCAAACACAATCGGCGCTGTTATCCCGACTATGGACAACGCCATTTTTGCGACCGGCTTGCAGGCCGTCCAGGAGACTCTGGCCGAAGCAAATGTCACACTTCTAGTTGCAAGCTCTTGCTATGATCCCGAGCGCGAACTCGAACAGATTCGGGCGCTGGTTGGTCGAGGGGCGGATGGCCTCATCCTGATCGGTATTGCACGAACTCAAAAGACCTACGATTTCTTGCACCGCCGACAAATTACCTATGTGATCGCGTGGAATTACCGTTCCGACGAAAAGCATTGTTTCGCTGGTTTCGATAATGTCGAAGCAGCAGAACGAATAACGAAACAGGTCATAGACTATGGTCATAGAAATATTGCCATGATCGCCGGCGTTACAGAATATAATGACAGGGCGACTGACCGGGTAATCGGCGTCCGTAATGCGCTGAACCTTGCTGGTCTGGCTGGTGATCAAATGCAGGTCGTCGAAGCGTCGTATTCACTCAAAAAGGGTGAGGAGGCCTTAGATAAGATCTTGCAGCGTTCACCTCAACCAACCGCTATTATCTGCGGCAATGACGTTTTGGCTGTGGGCGCAATCAATAAGGCTAAACAGCTTGGAATGAGAATTCCTGAGGATGTTTCGATAACGGGTTTCGATGACATCGAACTTGCGGCCGTAGTTGAACCACGGCTGACAACCGTTCATGTCCCCCACAAGCGAATGGGTAAGGCTGCAGCCCGGCTGCTTCTGGCCATGCGCGATGACAGAAAAAATTGTCACAGTATTAAGTTGGAAACTCATACCGTCCTGCGGGACTCCCTCGGGACTATATTAAAATAGAATGATGACCAGGTGTCCAGTCCCGAGAGATCATAGACTTGTTTTTTGAACAGGTCCGGTTTTTTCTTCTGCCCGTTTTTCAACGCGATGAGGGGCACGACATGGCCCAGCGCCTTTTACGGGATGTGGTGGTTATTGCCTGACACTCTTCACGATTGTTGTTCTCAAAGACAACAAGGTCCTGTTGCTACGACGTCTATGGTCAGGTTGATTACGACAAAGACAAAGCTGAATTGAGCTGTGGTGAACAAATGGGAATGTCCCATTATATAAGTCCCAATAGTGACTGTATCATATTGTTTTATGTTAAAAATATTTACCCCCTGTCACTTGGTGGAAACTTGTCGCTAAAATATTCAGCACGTTTGAATAGTTTGAGCCGGAGATGCTCATTGACTGTATCCAAGACCTATCTAGCTGCTGCATGAGTATTTAGCGAAGGCGCTCCCCAGTAATGATCCAGTAAATACGTTCATGGTACGAAAGCCGTATCATTGTAGACATGTCGTCACGGTGAGAATTGAAGTTAAAGCAGCAATGATGTTTAGAAATATCCGCTATCAAGGGGTAAGTTTCCGACATCGACTGGGC
>JAAETJ010000143.1 GCA_024228495.1 bacterium
GCTGGTTATCGTAATACTCGCGCCGCTGATCGCGCCGTGGCTCACGACTTTAGACCAGCAAGGGGGGCCATTCTCAACCCCGGAGTCGTTACGATCCTGGATTGCTCCCGTGCTGGCGGCGATTCTCATTTCATTTGCGGGTTTCTTCGGAGACATCAACATGTCTGCCATCAAGCGTGATGCCGGCGTCAAGGACAGCAGCAACCTATTGCCAGGGATGGGCGGCGTCATTGATCGCGTCGATAGCCTTACCATGACCGCGCCGGTTTTCGTGTATTTTGTGATCTGGTGGACGGCGTGAAGCGTCCCGGCAAGCAGCACGAAACTGTCGCCTCCCCCGAGCCGCAGATTTCCAATCGGCTCCTGACAGTCCCGAATATCCTCTGCGTCATTCGCCTGATCGGTTCGTTCATTCTTGTTCCGATCGCCTGGCAGGGTCGCAACGAGATCTTCCTCTGGTGCTTCATTTTTCTCGCCTTGACCGACTGGTTGGACGGTAAGCTGGCCATTCTGCTCAACCAACGCACGGTGTTGGGGGCGCGTCTCGATAGTTGGGCGGACGCTGCACTCTATGCGGCCCTGTTATTCGGGATAGTGACGATGTACGGAGATACCCTGCAGCCCGAACTCCTCTGGATCGGCGCTGCTGTCGTCACTTACCTGATCTCAACCATCGCGGGATTCTGGAAATACAAACGCTGGCCCAGCTATCACACCCGTGCTGCCAAGATTTCATGGTTCCTCACCGCGGTTGCGGTGATAGCAATCTTTAGCGACTGGGATCTCTGGCCCCTGCGTCTCGCCGCCGTGGCCGTTACCATTACCAATATTGAAGCTCTGCTAATCACCATCGTTTCTCCGGCCTGGCGAGCGGACGTCACATCCATTTATCACGCCTGGCGTGAGAGCAAGACTGCATAATTATCAGGATTTTTTCGGGGCCGATCTCAACTGCGGATAATTGAGATCCGGGAGCCTGTTTTCTCCAATATAGATACTGAATCTTGCGGGATGAGCTTCGTATTTCGGCCAACAGCGGACCTTGCTTGCAAATCGCAATCTGATTTATTCATTGCACATACCTTCATAAAACTCCTGTGCATGCACCATGCAAGTGCCTGCTGTGGACCTGGCTAACAAGAGGCTGTATAAGGCTGACGTTAAGCGAAAAATTAGCTCAAGGGTGACATGTTTGATGCCATACCAACCGCCTTGCCATTGGGATGGCTAACGGATCTCATATTAAGTTAAACTCGTTTCGGTGGTTGTGTTCCTGACAGGAGAAGGCTTGTGAAAGATATAGTGTGGGGGCAAATATTAAGTGTAGATGTTGATGAGATCGATGAAGATCACCGCAAGCTGTTGGATATTTTTAATATTCTCAATCACTCTTTAGAGGACAGAGAATCTCCGGATTACCTGGCGGCGGTGCTTAGAGAGCTGATCAATTGCACGATCTGGCACTTCAGTCATGAAGAACGATTGATGCTCAAGTATGGTTATGCGGAAATTGAAGAACACAAGGCGATGCATCAGGAATTGATAAAGGGCGCCAGGGAACTCCAACATAAGATCCGTCAGGCGGATAAATCCATATCGGAGGAAGATGTCGTGTTTTTGGAGCGTTGGTTGACTGAACATATCCTCACAGACGACAGGAGACTAGGCGAATATCTTTCTCAAGTGATGTAGGCGTTGCTTGAATATTGGTTTCGATCCTTTGTATCAAGTTAGCAGTGCAACATAGTAAAGAGTCCATTATGGATTGTCAGCTCAACCTGTGCTTCTGAGTTCGGCCAATTTCGGACACCAATACAAAAGGCTGGCTTACACCTAGAGAATTGAATAATTCTATTCTCAGCTTAATATTCAATTGAGAGGCTTTATTTGTTGCCTGTAAATAATTACAAATAAGTAGCCTGCCTAAATAAACCACTATTGGATCGACCCGATAAACCTGAAGATAACGGAATGATTAAATTACTGGCTTTGGTACGAAGCAATTGGGTTGTTCTCACACTGGTCATTCTGGTAATCATAACGATTTTGTCTCTTTGGCCATTGGAAAATCTGCCATCGGTTCCAGGAACTGATAAAACCCACCACTTGATAGCTTATGCAGTGCTTATGCTGCCTACAGCTTTACGCAAACCGGATAAATGGCTATTGATCGTTTTACTAGTTGTTGCTTACGGTGGCGCTATCGAATTATTGCAACCATATGTTAATCGATACGGTGAATGGCTGGATATGGCAGCAAATACCTTAGGAGTAATCTGTGGCTTAATTGTCGCAGAGTTGATAAATCGGCTTTACCCAGCCATTTCAAATCGTGCCCGGTGATTCAGGTTGATTGTTAATTATCTCCAAAGGAGACGCTGAAGCGCATCAGCTAGGCTGCTGCAAACGGCCAGGAGCGGACGCCCGATAGAGAAATCGAATCAATCGACACTGACCCATTGCTGTCCCAGTTAGCAATAACAAAAAGGCTTAAATCAACCTGTGTTGGTACAATGTAGTTGTCTAGAAAACATTGAAAACACAGGAGATTTAAGCCGTGGCACATCATAACACGATCCTGACGCAGATACTGCGACTGCTACCGAGACATGATTTCAAGCGTCTGGCATTTCAGCATGATGGCAAGCGGCGCAGCGACGCCATGAGCCGCTGGTCGCAGTTTGTCTCGATGACCATCGCACAGCTTTGTGGTCGTTCCAGTCTGCGTGATATCGAATCTACTATAGCCAGTCAAAAGCATCTCGGTTACCACCTGGGCAGCGGCCCGATCAAACGCACCACGCTAAGCCGGGCCAATCAAACCCTCGATTATCGCTTCTATGAATCCCTCTTCTCGAAACTCTATGCCCTGTGCCAGAACCGGTCAGGGAAGCACCGGTTTCGCTTTAAGGGCAAACTCTTTTCACTGGATGCTTCGCTACTCGATGTCTCGATGAAGGTGTTCCCGCAAGCCAACTACAATAATCGCAAGGCGGCTTATAAACTCCATGTTGGACTCGACCATGATGGTTTGATCCCGGCCTTTGCGGCGGTGACACCCGGCAAAACCGGTGACCAGACCCAGGCCAAGCTGATGCGTTTTCCTAAAGGTAGCGTGGTCGTGTTTGACAAGGGCTACAATGATTATGGCTGGCATAACCAGTTGACGAATCAGGGAATCTTTTGGGTGACGCGAATCCGGGGTAATGCTAAGTATCGGGTATTGAAGCGCCGTCCCATCAATCGATCACAGGGTATTACCAGCGATCAGACCATTGAATTTACTTCGCTTCGCTCCAGCAAAAAACATTTGCGCCCGGTGCGCCGGATCGGCTACCGGGATGCTGAAACCGGCAAGCATTATGTGTTTACCACGAATCGTTTCGACTGGTCGGCGAAGACCATTGCCGATATTTACAAACAACGCTGGCAGGTGGAATTGTTCTTCAAGTGGATCAAGCAAAACCTGAAGATCAAAGCCTTCATGGGTAACACTGATAACGCCGTTATGACACAGGTGATGATCGCGCTTTGTGTTTATCTGATCCTCGCCTATCTCAAGTTCCAGTCCCGGATCGCACAAAGTTTGCAACAGATAAGCCGGTTGATTCATCTAAATCTGTTTGCCCGGCGAGACCTGATAGAGCTTTTCAAACCACCGCCCGACACCGATATCGCTTCACCTCAGTTGGGCTTGATATGATGGTCAGAATTATCTGGGACAGCAATGACACTGACCCTTTTGATTCAGCAGGAATTCATCGCAAACAGGCCTGGATGGTGCTGACCGCCCCCTCAGCGTATAGCTGCTTCAGATAGGCACATACTTCTTTCCTGAAGTGATCGTGATCCGACAGATCGCCAAACACTTCGCGGAGGCTCAAAAGTGCTTCAGCGTCGTCACCTCCTTGCTTCGCCTTTAGAATGAGGGTGTCGGCAATCGGATCACGAACCGGAATCTGGCTCCCTTTCTCCGCCGCCTGGCCGAGGAAGCGCATCCAGCCTGCAACGCTGAGTGCGGCAGTTTTGATGGAGCCGCCAGTTTTGAGCCGATCGCGGACGGTTGGGAAAATGAACTTGGGAAACTTGTAGGACCCATTCATGCAAATTCTGAGAGCCTCGTCCTTTATGGCAGGATTTCCAAAGCGTCTCACTACGGTTCTTTTGTAGTCAGCCAAATCGACACCCGGAACGGGATCCAGATGAGGTGTCACTTCCTCATTCAAAAAGTACGTCAGGTACTCGGCGAAGAGAGGCTCGTGGACAATTTCGAAGATGTATCGGTGCCCCGCAAGGTATCCAAGGTAAGCGACAAGGGAGTGGCTCGCGTTTAGAACCCTTAATTTAATTTTCTCGTAGGGAGCCACATCCGCGGTGAACTGAACTCCCACCTCTTCAAGAGGGGGACGCTCGCTTGAAAACTTGTCCTCGACTACCCACTGAATATACGGCTCGCACATGACGGGGCATTGATCTTCAAGGCCGAATCGCTCCCTTACAAACGCCCTGGTTTCCTCGGTGGGAAGCGGAGTTATTCTATCTACCATGCTGTTCGGAAATGCCACGTTCTCGTCGATCCATTTAGAAAGCTTGGGATCTACTTCGTCGCAAAACGCGAGTAGGGTGTGCTTGCTGATGCTGCCGTTCCCTTGAAAATTATCGCAGGACATTATGGTGCAAGGCGGAACATTGTTTACCATTCGGCGTTTCAGGGCCTGGCTCAGGTACCCAAAAATTGTTTTGGGTGTTGAGGGGTTCGCGAGGTCATGCCGAACGTCGGGGTGATCGAGGTTTAGCCCCGAGGTTCTTTGGTCGATATAGTATCCCGCTCCTGTCACGGTGAGTGAGATGATCTTGGTTTCGCGGGCAGCCAGTTTCTGCGTGAACGCCTCTACATCGTCATGACCTAGGACGTAATCTGTCATGGACCCAATGATGCGGGCCTCCGCATGATCGTCGGCGCGTTCGACAAGGGTGTACAAACAATCCTGGGACTTCAGCGCCTCTTTGAGGGCGCGGTCTTCCTCTCTTATTCCTGAGGCGCAAATTCCCCAGGAGAAATCCCCGGTCTCCGATAGAAGACGGTCCATGTAACGTTGTTGATGCGAACGATGGAACCCGCCCGCACCGATATGGACGATGGAGCTCTTAACCAAGTTTCTGTCGTAGGAAGGCGATGATAAACCCGTAGGAAGAGTGCCGGCCAGGAGTTTTGCCGTTATCTTGTCTGTCATCATCGCACCTCCGTTTCATACGGGCTAACGGTTTCCACCTTTCTCGATCGACACCGAATTCTCCATCCGGTCATATTTACAGCTTAACGAAAGCAGTCTATCACTTCCTGTTAGCGGACGCTCAATAGCGAAACTTGGGATTCAGAAAACGGCCATGAAGAGACACTCGCGCTTTTCACCACACTAGGTGAAATACATAAAGTAGCTGATCGATACATCACTTGAAATTGATCTGGGTCAATTTCCCTGACTTGAAAGCCGCATCCTTAATCTTAGTTATAAGGTTATACACCGTTCTGTCTGAGCGGCGCTGATTAACTTGTAACTATTTAGGAGATGGACATGAACTTAGAAAAACTTAAGCCTTGGAACTGGTTTAAACACGAGGAAACTGGCACTGACAAGGGAAGTCAGATTCCAGTGAGCCGCAACGAGACTAAAAATTTCCCACAGGCAGGCCCGGGTTCCCTAATGAGTCTGCATGGCGATATGAATCGGTGGTTCGACGATGCATTCAAGTCGTTCGGTATGCCATCGTTGGCTTCAAATCTGCAACCCGGAGCCATGCCTGGCATATCCTTGTCTAATATCTATCGACCGCAGATTGATGTATCGGGTGATTCCAACTGTTACGAAATCAACCTCGATGTACCAGGTCTGACCGAATCCGATCTCTCGCTCGAGGTAAAGGATGATGTATTGACCATCAAGGGGCAAAAGGAGGAGCGTAGCGAAGATAAAGATAAGCACTATTATCGTGTCGAGCGCAGCTATGGATCATTTCAACGGACCCTGGCACTGCCGGATGACGCCATTGGAGATGAAATCAAGGCTAACCTTGATAAGGGTGTGTTAAGACTCGAAATTCCCCGACGTGAAACTACGAATCAGGAGGTCAAACGCATATCAATTACTTCTTAAATGAAACTTGAGAACTGGGCTGGCCTTGTCGTGGCCAGCCCTCCGGTATTGCTGGAAATATAAGAGGTTGTAATGATAAAAATTCAAAGATACCCGTTATTTTTACTACTCACGCTGACCTGGTAGGACGCACAGGCATTGCTTCCGGGCACGGACGTGCAGGTTAAATTTAAAGATGCGTACGCTACCTGATCCTCCAAAGCCGACACTGGCGATTTTCGTACCAGTGACGATCTTCGCCACTTTCGGACGCTCAGATTCCCTGTAAATTGGTCTCTGAAACTGTTTCACGCTAGTATCCCAAGAGCTTTTAACTCTCACGAGATATTCTTGCAATGGATGAACGTCTGCCCCGTAAACTGGCTGCCATATTGTATGCGGATGTGGCTGGATATAGTCGACTTACTGGTGACGATGAAGATGCAACCCACAGAGTTTTAAGCGAGTACCTGGATCTTATCGCTGACACGATAGCTTCCTGTCATGGTCAGGTCATGCACTACGCGGGTGATGCGGTGCTAGCCAAGTTCGATGCAGTAACCGATGCGGTTTCGAGTGCATCTAAAATTCAGGAACAGCTCGCAGAACGGAATGAGAGTTTGTCAGAGGACCGTAGA
>JAAETJ010000144.1 GCA_024228495.1 bacterium
AGCATTTCGGGATTTTGTAGAGCGGCGAGGATATTGAGGCGCTGTTTTCTGGCGGAGGATATGAAGGAACGCAGGGTGGCGAAGTTTTGGGCACCATTCATGGTTCGAAAGCCGCCGGATATTTTCTGCCTGACCTTCATCATGCGCTGGTCGCGTTCGGCAAGGTTATTAGTGAAGGGCACATCATGATCATGCCAGAAGCGCAGAACTTCGGGCTTGCAACGCTGGAGGCGGCGCACGAGATTATGGCCCTTGCGGCGGCGTGAGGATTTCCGTCCCGTTTTGCTTTTCAGCGGCGGCAGGTTTTCGTGATAATACCGTCCCTGTTCCAGGATCTGGTCATAGAGACACATCATCTTGTTTTGGCTTTCAATATCCGGCTTTGTTGCCTCGAAAATGTGCCTTTGTGTGATTTTGCGCATCGCGCGCAAGAGTATCGCCATCCAGCCCGCCCATTCCTCACCGTCAATTTCATGGGCGGCTTTGAGCTCACGCAAATGATGGGCATTACACAAGGCGTGACTGACATTTTGCATTTTGAAATATGGTTTCCAGTGGTCGTGAACCATGATGCCGCGCATGTTTTCAGGCATTGCGCCACGTTTTTCCTCGGCCCGGTAATGGGTCAAAAATGCCGTGCCGGTGACATGCAGCCAGCGTAATTTGCCGCCAATCCGAAAGCCGGTTTCGTCCAGATGTTTGATTTTCGCGGCGGCAACAGCCTGTTCGATCTGCTCGATTTTCGGCGTCAGTTTTTTGGCGATGCGCCCACTGATCGTCGCCAGTGTGGCCGCGCTCATGCCAAGCTCAAACAGGTCTTTGATGGCCTCTGCAGCGCGGTCCTCGGGCAAAAGCTGATGGTTTTGCAGATAGACGGCAATGTTTTGAACGCGCGGCCCATATTGAACGGCGGCATTGACGTCTTGTGGAAAAACACCCCTGGAAAAATGGCCACAGTCAGCGCAGACATGGCCGTAAATGCGATGTTCGGTGACCTCAATCCGGGGCTCTGGCACATCAAAAACCTGCCGCTTGCCTAACAGGCAAGCCATGTTGTCTTCGTGAAAAACACCCCCGCAATGTGCACATTCATGCGGTTTGTGGGCAATGGTATCATCGGGATTTTTAACCTGGCACAGCGTTTGACCCTTGTGGCCCTTTTGCCCGCCGGACTTTTTTTTACCCTTTTCGCGCAGGCTGGTAGTGCGCGGTTTTTTCTTCAGGCCATCACTCGAAGGCGGCTTGGAGCTATTGGAACTGTCAAGCTTCAGCTGCCGCTCAAGCTCGGCCACACGGGCCTGCAACGCCCGGATCTGCGCACCTTGCACAGCAATGATTTCAAGTAATTTTTCAATGTCATCAGCCATGACCCCATTGATTCAGAAAAAAAGCTATTTGGCAAGATCGGGGAAACAAGCTGGGGAGTTACC
>JAAETJ010000145.1 GCA_024228495.1 bacterium
GACGCCACCCGGCTTTCAGATTTGCTTTCACGCCCGTGTCGTTGAATATCCGCTCTCTGTTGAGCGAGAATTGACCACAACTGATCCGCTGTTAAACCAAATCATCACTTTATGCGAAGAGACGTTACGCGCCTGTATGCTCGATGGCTTTGTCGATAATCCGTGGCGAGAAAGCGCCCAATGGATTGGAGATGCCCTGCCCAACAGCCTGACCATGGCCACGATGTCAGACGACACGCGCCCGGCGCGCCGAGTCTTAGAATTGGCCGCACAGGGCGCTTATCCCGATGGTGTTTTGCCCAGTGTATTACCTAGCGAAGCTCATGCTTATGCGGTTGTCGATTTCAATTTCCAATGGGTGGAACTGTTGCATATTTATGATGGGTTGAGCGGCGATGCGGCGTTTGTAGCAGAGATGTGGCCGACATTGGTCAAAATGTTAGCTCGTTTTGCTCAGGATATGAATGAGGATGGCTTGTTAATCAGCCAACCAGGACGCCGACTCTTTTTAGATTGGTCGCCCGCTTCAAAGCAGGAGCCAAACGCCGTTTATAACCTTCATTTTGTGCTGGCTTTGCAGAAGGCGATTGCGTTGGCTGCTGGCAGGGGTGCAACGAAAGATGCTCAACATTGGCAACAGATGGTGACAACCATTCGGCGTGCTGCCTGCGATGCGTTTTGGGTAAACGGCCGTTGGTATGACGATCAAGACCAAACAACCTTTTCCCAACTTGCCACTGCCCTGGCGCTGCTTACTGGCGCTGTAGAAGCAGGGGAAGAAACGGCCGTTTTAGATGCACTAACCGCCCGTTCCCTTGATAACGACGACACACACGATCCCACGAAAATGGTTCTCGCCAGCCCTTACATGCACCATCGCGTTTTTACTGCCCTGCGTCAGCATAGGCGATCAAACGATGTCGTCGAGATTATTCGTCAACGGTGGGGACGGTGGGTGCAGATGGGCTATCCCACAACCTGGTAGAATTGGGCTGTGGACTTTCCCGATGGCTCACAATGCCACGCCTTTTCAGCACATCCCCGCTACCATTTGGCAGAAATCGCCAAAGAGCTAGGGGGATTATGAGCGGCCACGTTGTCTATCGTCAAATCAATAAGGATTATGCCTACTGGACTGAAAAACGACGTATCGGCCAATTGAAAGGGGGGCAGGTTTCCGGATTGTTGACCCACATCGAAAAAGGTCAGGTCAAACAAAATATTTTAATTGATGTTGGCCTGGGAACGCTAGAGGGGTTGGCTGATTTTTGTGACGATGCTTTTTGGGATGAACCGTTGACGATCTTTATCACGCACGGTCATATTGACCATCATGCGGAACTGATGATTTTGTCGGAGATTTACTGCCTGCGTCGCGGGAAGGATATGTTTGATATTCGGCCACCGCTGTCTGTGTATTGTACGGCCGTTACCCAAAAGCACCTCTACAACACCCACCGCTA
>JAAETJ010000146.1 GCA_024228495.1 bacterium
AAAGATTTGTCAGCGTATTCTTTAACCCATGCTGAGATATTGCAGCAAAAAGAAGGGGTTGAACTGCTGGCACTGGGAATGCTATTCGGCATGTCCACGATGCCAGCCTTTCGTAAGAATCAGGAACGCCTCCCCTTTCTATCTGAGGATGCAATTACTTATCAAGGAGAGGCTGAAAAGATTGAGCAAGAAATTGCTGAGAGAAAAGCACAAGCAAAGAAGCAGTCTGATTCATCCAATCCCCAACGGGCGCATCTACAACTTGGGGGAGGGGGCACAAGCAGGGAAAAAAGCGTCAAAGCGACCATTTACCCAAGCTAATCGCAAGTGAAGCAGATGGTTAAATCCATCTTCACTCCAGCGCATCCCCACTCCCTTAAAGCGTTGTTGAATGAGCCACTTGCAGGTACTTTCAACAAGTCCGCTGCCAATAGGTACTCCCATTTCTTTGAATCTATCGTATTGGATATGGTCTCGGTGTTTATCTAAATAATTGTAGAGCTTGGTCAATGCTTTCTCTGCCGAATCAGGTAAACCAGGTAGTGTCGAAGCCACCTTGATGTCGTCCAAGACATCATTGGCCTGACCGTGACGCAAGCGGTGACGCGCATCGGTAAACCAATTTTGGCAGCGGATGGTACGGCCGTCTAACCAAACTTTTACACCTGACCATACATTTTGGGCAGCATGATAAAAATCCAGGATTCCAGTGGCATAGGATTGGAAACGTTCATCATAAAGTCGCCAAAGGCCGCGTGCGCCATCGCTTAACCACACGACTTGCGGCGCTTCCTTGACTCCCTGCTTGAGACCCTCCAACCACATACGTTCTGACAAATCATCAATGTCGCCTAATACAGCTGCAACCCGGTGACGATGTAAACGAGGGATTCGTTTCCCCGCACGAGTGTACGCGGTGCCCAAACGAGCAAAAATAGCGACTTTCACCTCCCGCCACCTGCTCTTCCCGGCTGCTGTTTTCGCCTGGGGACGAAAAGGAACCATCACGCCATCTGCACCTGTCAATAGAGTTTGCGCTGCTATTTCGGCACTTATGTTCTCTGCTTCTGGCAGTTTCCCTGCTGCCAACTCTTCCAGTTCGGCCTCCAGACTCTTCATCATCCGTTGTCCCACTGATTGCACCCATTCCCAAATCGCTTGACCGCTGATAGCAATACCTGTCAGTTGTTTCAATAACATCGCCGCTGTCTCAAATGGCACAAAAATGGCAACCAAACAGGCGACTTGCTGCAAACCGGCATCGCTTTTTTGATTTGAAGCTAATCCCAGTTCCTCATCCAATGGCGCTATTTGTCCAATGACGCACTTGTTGGCACAGCGACCCAAACGGCGTTTCCATTTGATATCCCCGATGATGGACTTTATCTGACGCGGCTTAAATCCCTTGCTCTGTAAGCGTTTCCCGCACTTTGGACACGGCTTCCACTCTGTTTTTGCTTGCGCCCTTCTCATCAGGGTTTCTTCCACCATTCTGACGGTCAAGACACGGGTGAGTTGCCAAGCGGCTATGATCAACAGAGACAGTGTTGTGGCTTTTGCTAACTCATCAAACATAGTTTGCCATTCTGGGTTGGTTTCACGTATAGTATCTATCAAACACGACATTCTTTTTGGCTATTTCCTTTTGAGTTTGTGATGATTCTTCGAAAGTTTAGCTCAAAATTGATGTCGTGTTAATTTCCTCCCCCAAGTCTTTTATACGCCCCACAGAAGAGCAATTCCGACTGATTTTAAATGTATCGCTCTCGAGTGATGTGAATTTTCCGCTTTAAACGTATTTACCCCTTATTGAGGAGAATGAATTAAAAGATTACGGAATCGTGACTTTAACCAGATAAACGTTGTCAATCCAATAA
>JAAETJ010000147.1 GCA_024228495.1 bacterium
ATCGGGAACCATCTCGATTGGAGGAGGTTCTGGTCCTTTCACGATCGCCGGCAGCATGACGCATTGTCTTGCCACGGACTTTGCTGGAATAACGCTGTCGCAGCTTGTGAAGAAGGGAGCATTTTGCCACGGTTCATCGGAGAATTCATTCATGGAGCCCGCCACGGGAAGTTTGGGGAACGCGATTCCAGATATGATGGCCGACATGGCCATGCGCCAGGTCAGGGGGCATTATGGTCTGGTTCCACTCGCTGGCGGTGGAGGAGCCTCTTCCGCACCTTCCTTTAACCAGGATGCAGTCTTGGATATTTCAACCGGATTGCAAGAAGCGTTTTTTTTACAGGGTGGCACACTGGATTACCTGGGTGAAATTGATGATGGGATGACCTATTCACTGCACGCTCTGCTGCTCTGTAACGATTTAGCCGGAATGCTCCGCTGTATGTGGAAGGGATTTCCCGTTGATGAGGAGCACTTGGCATTCGACGTCACTCGCTCGGTGGGGCTTAAGGGAAACTATCTCGGGGAGAAGCATACTGCGAGTCACTGCCGAGACAACTATTGGAAGACTCGATATTTCGGAGCCAAAACCCCTCTGAGCTCGAACCTCGTTCCGAAACATGATTTGGTTGAGCGAATCGATAAGGATTTGCGAGAAATTCTGGCAAATCATCAGCCGAAACCAATGCCGGAAGCGATTCGAGAGCAGATCCGCGCAGTCCACGCAAAATTTGAAACTTCGCCGTAATCAGCAAGCAACGCGCTTCCCAATATTTTTCCCGCCGGATTGAGTGTGAACCCCAATTCGATAACGTGAAAATTTGCCGATAGGCAATGGGAAGTCGTTGCTGGCAGTAGCTCTGGTTGCGGAGTGAGAACTTAAGCATCGTGGAAATTAATTTTGGTTTTGTTTACGGCTTATTGTCGGGGGCATTCTGGGGGTCAGGTGATTTTCTTGGAGCTTTAGTTTCGGCTAAGTGAAAAACAAAAATGGTCTCGGGACGCAGGGCTTGTCGGGTGTTGGGGCAACCGCGTGGAACGCAGCGTTATGAAAAACGGCCGGCCGAAGACGAAGAGGAATTGCGTGCGCGCATTGTCGCGTTGGCCAGTCGTTTTGGGCGGTACGGTTACCGCCGGATTTCGCCCCTTTCTGCATAGTCCGCGAGGTCGCTTACGCAGGTGTTAGCTTGAGCAAAAATATCTCCATTCGTGTTAGAAAACGGCCGTTTCCCCCCCCATCACAACAACGCCTCCAACGTCACCCTATTGCGCAACATATCACCCAACGCATCCGCCAGCTTATCTGGCGCTTGTTTTTTATCCGTTTTAATCCAGTGAATCAAAATATTCATCATCACTCCCGCCTGAATGGCAATGCCATACTCTACAAATTCTTCGTCAACATTGTGTAGTGCGCTGAGCGACGCCTTAAATGGTTCAATGACCAGTTGAAATGA
>JAAETJ010000148.1 GCA_024228495.1 bacterium
ACCGATTATAACGGCATGATAGAAGAAGCAGCCGTTCTGGCCAAAATCGCTGATAATATCTGCATCAAACTGCCCCTGACCATGGAAGGGCTGAAAGCCTGCAAGACCCTCTCCAGCCGTGGCCAGCAAACCAATGTCACCTTGTGCTTTTCCGCCAATCAGGCCTTGCTGGCAGCCAAGGCCGGTGCCACCTATATCTCGCCATTCATCGGCCGCCTCGACGATCTTGGCCTTGATGGCATGGAGGTGATTGAGGAAATTCGCACAATTTATGACAATTATGATTTCAAAACCCAAATCCTGGCCGCCTCGGTCCGTACAGTAAACCATGTCAAGGACGCAGCACTGATCGGCGCCGATGTCGCCACCATCCCGCCTTCAACCATGCACAATCTGGTAAAACACATGCTGACCGATGCCGGTTTAAGTGCGTTTCTGGCGGACTGGAAAAAAACCGGTCAGAAAATCGGGTAGCGGTGATAGATTTATATTTGCGTTCTATAAACAACCAGGCGGAACCAGCTGTGGCCCCGTCCATCCTGGCTATTTTTAGATTTGTTGATTGACAAAAATTACCTGCATACAAATTACTTTTTCTCAAAC
>JAAETJ010000149.1 GCA_024228495.1 bacterium
ATGGAACGCTCAAAGCGGTTCGAACGACTAGAACAACGGGACATCAATAAAGAAACCTTTGTTAATCCCTGGCCTGAAGCGGGGCTGATAGTGGCTGACAGCCCCTATGATCCACAGCCGAGTTTGAAGATTGAAAATGGAAAAATAATCGAAATGGATGGTCGCCCGTGTGCAGAATTCGACATCATCGACCATTTCATCGCTGCAAACGGCATCGATTTGGCAGTCGCCCCGGAGGCAATGGCAACCCCATCACCACAAATTGCGCGCATGATCGTCGATATTAATGTGCCTCGGCAAGCCATTCAACGGCTGGCTGGTGGTTGTACGCCAGCTAAATTAACTGACATCGTACGGCATCTTAACGTGCTAGAGATGATGATGGGGTTAGCCAAGCTGCGTGTACGACGAACACCCGCCAATCAAGCCCACGTGACGAATTGGAAGGAACACCCCGCTTTGCTGGCCGCCGATGCGGCTGAAGCTGCAATGCGTGGTTTTTCAGAAGTAGAAACGACGGTGCGCATCGCTCGGATGGCACCGCTAAATGCGTTAGCCACTCTGATTGGCACGCAAACGGGGCAAGGCGGCGTGTTAACGCAATGCGCGGTAGAAGAAGCGCTTGGCTTGCGATTGGCACTCAAAGGGCTGACCAGCTATGCTGAAACGCTTTCCGTTTATGGCACTGAGCAAACGTTTGTCGATGGAGATGATACACCCTGGTCTAAAGCGTTTTTAACATCCGCCTATGCCTCACGTGGCATCAAGGTACGGCAAACTTCTGGCACCGGTTCAGAGGCGTTGATGGGGCAAGCCGAAGGGTGTTCGATGCTTTATTTGGAAGCTCGCTGCCTGCTCGTAACGCGGGGCTCTGGCAGCCAGGGGGTGCAAAATGGCTCCATCTCCTG
>JAAETJ010000150.1 GCA_024228495.1 bacterium
ACAAGCGTGGCTGCACCCGTAGCGGTGTCTACATCATAAATCCCACCATTACTCGTTCCAACGGTAATGAATGCTGCATTTACGCTAGTCGATAAAGCCAATGCTAAAAATGCTATAAAAAACAATATGTTCTTCATGATATGCAAATTCTCCATGTATTATTTCACTGTGTCACTCAATTTGTCGCCAAAAACCATATTATGACCAGGGATCGCACCCCAGATGACAAATAAATACTTCCCTATACTATTTTCTTTCTTCTGGCCATTCCGATCAGCCCCAAAACCCCGGAACCAAAGAGCTACACATCGGCGGGAATGGGAACAGCAGCAACAGTCAGCGTGCCCGAAATCCCGTAAAGATGAAGTTCGTCGCCGTAGCTGACAGGAAAGCCTTCTGTCCATAGTAGGCTTGTTTTGAATTGTCCTGTAACACCTCCGAAGCCGCCCCCGCCCAACCCGTTACCAGGTTCACCAGCACCATTTCCTAAGGTTCCAGTCCATATGCTGAACTCAGACGGCGCACCCCCGGTCTCTGTCATATTCAGGGCATGGTCTAGCGAACCATCCCACAAGCCATCGTAATGATCCGCGATTATTGTTGAGCCGTCCACCAAGTAAATCGGGACACCGTTGTTGCCCGCCGGAGAATCATCGGTGGAGGTGTTATCCTTGGCATTCACAAGCACAGAACCCCCCGTCGCAGTTGACGCAATCGCAGTCCAGGTAGTACCCAGAGCAGCCAGCGATGGGACAGCATTGGCGGCGGCCGACACGAAGTCATTATAGTCTGCGATATTGGAAGAGGTCGCATCTCTGGTTGTCGAAGTAACAAAGGCCAACCGATACTGGTCACCGATGTTAAGCCCGTCGGGGAACGTGATGGTGCCTGCGTACGAGGTACTGCTCAGCAACAGGATTGCGATTGTCAAAAGGATCTTTTGGCTAAACATATGATGGCTTCTTTACAGTATACTTAAAGTTACTCCAAGCTAGCATGCACATCTAATGCCAAGTAGACATTTAGTTTTAATTCAAATACTTAAAAATTATTAGATCTAAAAATTGTATGTGTCTGTAAAAAATCCTGACACTCTATATAAGCAATTGCGATCACGGACCGGTCGCCACACAGCCCACCTTATCAGCGTCATCGACCGGAACAGACGCTTCTCTATCAAATCATCGAGCGACACTGCCCGGAGTTCAGGGAGGTGATGGCCGCTCAGGACAAGCCCCTGCCCCTGCACGTACAGCAGGAATTTGCTGATTACCTCAAATGTGGCCGGCTGGAGCATGGCTGCTTGCGGGTGCAATGCATCGAATGCCATCATGAACATCTGGTCGCGTTCAGTTGCAAGCGGAGAGGATTCTGTCCCAGTTGTGGTACGAGACGCATGGTCGAAAGCGCTGCTCTGTTGGTTGATGAGGTATTGCCTGAACAACCGATACGCCAGTGGGTGCTGAGCTTTCCGTTTCAGCTCCGTTTCCTGTTCGCCAGTCAGCCGCAACTGATGGGTCGGGTACTGGGGATCGTGTACCGGGCCATCTCGGCCCACCTAATCAAAAAAACAGGATTCACCCGAAAAACTGCGCAGACCGGTGCGGTGACT
>JAAETJ010000151.1 GCA_024228495.1 bacterium
GATGAAGGTCAGGCAGAAAATATCCGGCGGCTTTCGAACCATGAATGGTGCCCAAAACTTCGCCACCCTGCGTTCCTTCATATCCTCCGCCAGAAAACAGCGCCTCAATATCCTCGCCGCTCTACAAAATCCCGAAATGCTGGCTGTTTAAGCTGGGGAGTTACCCTGCAACAAGCGGGCGCATATCATGGCGGCGCGAGCTATAATAGCTAATTAGAAAATGCGGTCAACCTGCAACGCTGAAAGGTGGGGGTTTTTGTTCATTAGGTGGTTACTATGTGGTTCCTTTTTATATTCCTATAATTGCAAAATCCACATAACCCATTGAAATAATTGGTACACCCGGCGAGATTCGAACTCACGACCTCTGCCTTCGGAGGGCAGTTATGTGCATTTCCGCACGGTTCCTTTAGGGGTAAAATATCAATAAAAACAGCAAGTTAAAAATATCATAGTTCTTTACGTTTCCTCTGGATTGATTGCTAGTGATTGCTATATGATTGCTAGCAATCACGGAGGATGCAATGCAGGGCAAAATCAGCAAGAGCAAGGTTGACGCGGTAAAGGCGGGTAAAAGGGATGTGTTTTTGTGGGATACGGAAACAAAGGGCTTTGGTCTGAAGGTCACACCGGCGGGAAATAAAATCTATATTTTCCAATATCGCTGGCCTGGCAAGAAAACCGTGCAACGGGTGACACTTGGCAAGCATGGCGACCCGTGGACACCGGCACAGGCTCGCAAGCAGGCGGAAATATTGCGCGGCGATGTTATGCGCGGGATCAATCCAAGGGACCGGAAAAAGGCTGTTGCCGAAGAGGAAGCGGGAGCGCTTACCATTGCCGAGCTTTGTCAGCTTTATCATGAGGAAGGTTGCAAAACAAAAAAGCCCTCAACAATCGCCACCGACAAGGGGCGGATCAAGCGCCATATCATCCCGCTTATCGGAAAGAAGAAAGCGCGGGACATAAAAGCAAAAGACGTTCGCAAGTTGATGAATGATATTGCAGCGGGCAAAACCGCAACGGATGAAAAAACCGGCAAGCGTGGCAGGGTGCGGGTAACTGGCGGCAAGGGAACGGCAAGCCGGACCGTGGGCTTACTTGGCGGTATTTTCACCTTCGCGGTGCAAGAGGACATAAGGCCAGACAATCCGGCAAGAGGTATCAAGCGGTTTCGCGATAGAAAGAACGAGCGCTATTTATCGCCGCTAGAGCTTTCACAGCTTGGCAAGGCGATGAAGGAAGCCGAAGAGGAAGGCGAAAACACGACCGCCATTGCCGCTCTTCGCCTGCTTGTTCTGTCTGGTTGTCGTAAAAGTGAAGTTTTATCTCTCAAGTGGCAAGAAGTCAGCTTTGAGCATGGTTGTCTTCGCCTTGGCGATTCCAAGACCAATGAAAAAATAGTACCGCTTGGCGCACCAGCCCTTGAATTGCTTGACGGTCTTCCCCGTTTCGGGCAATCGCCCTTTGTTTTTCCAAGTCATAGGACGGAGGGTCATTTTGTCGGCCTGCCGCGTGTCTGGGAGCGCGTAAGAGCACGGGCCGGTCTTGATGGTGTAAGACTTCACGACTTGCGCCATAGCTTCGCGAGTGTCGGGGCAGGGGCAGGTCTGGGCTTACCTATTGTCGGCAAACTGCTTGGCCACCGTGAGCCGAAAACAACCGCGCGATATGCCCATATCGCCGATGACCCGGCCAAGGCGGCGGCAGACCGGATTGCAGGGAATATTGCCAGTGCGATGGATAGCCTGGAGGATGAAGCAGAGTTACAATTTACCCTAAAGCAAAGGAAGAATTAGTTGGCTTCAGATGATAGCAAATCGAGAGCAGATATTGCGGCTGAGTTATCGGCGCTTTGGATCGAGGCAGACCGGCTGTTCGATGATTTCTCTATCGATAAATATGTTTACCTTCGTCGCCGGTATCCGATCTACGAAATCGCGCCGGGGTCGTTTCACAATACCGATATGTTATTCGAGATAGCTGACGAGTTGAAGCAGTATGGGATCGATCCTCGGTTGCTGGCGGCGGCACTCGATGGAAAGGCAAAAGCTATAGATGAGCTGTGTTTGCATATTATGGAGGACCTGATTGAACGCGAATCGATGATTGCGCCGGGCAAGACGCACTTGCAGAGCCGCAAAATTACGATGCCGGATTCACTGATCAACACTCTCATCCAGATGATTTCTGAGAGCTGCCTTACCCAGCATGTTCATCCAACGGGTTCCTTTTACATGCTGGTCACAAAAATGTTGGGAGGAGCGAACTCGAAACGGCATAAAAAGACTGTGACGAAACAGAAGCAGGTTGCTGCAGCCAGCTTGATCACCCGAAAACCGGAGCTATCGACACGGCAAGTTGCTGAAATGATTAGTGTAGATCACACAACCGTGTCTCGCTGGTTGAAAGACGATTATTTACAGCACCTGATAGAAATATTCAAGCATGGGCCTTTGCAAGTAGAGGGCTTCCCGAAAAAGAATACAAAGCCTGCCATTACCCCGGCGAGATTTCTCTGTGCCTTGTTTCTTCTGAAGCCATCCAGCTTCATCGGGGAGTTGTTCGAACAGTTAGGCGGTGTTTCAAAAGACCTGAACCAGTTCAGATGTGATCCTGACTATGACTACGTCATGTTGGAGGTAAGGAAATATCTGAAGGGGGAAGATTCGGCTTGCCTTGATGAAGAAACCGCAACGGTTGAAGTCTACGCTCGGTTCGAAGACGGCGGTGTCTAAGCAATGATGAACTTTTATACGCAACCCCTTGTTGCACGCAATATGACGTGCGCAACACCATTTGAATGGTTCATGGTTCCCTCACAGCGATTGCTGTTCCTATCGATACAATATGAGGGAAAACATGACACAGACAACCATTGCCTTTGACAACAAGGCCATACTTCGCCCGCCGGAGGCAGCGGAATATCTTGGCGTTTCCACTTCAACTCTGGCCAAACGTCGTCTGCGCGGCGAATTGCCCGCTTTCATTAAGTTGGGCAAAAAGGCCGTGGGCTATCGTCGCGAAGATCTGGATGCCTGGATCGAACAATGCAGGCGACACAGCACAAGCGAATATCACAACGGAAAATGCTAATGGTTGGTGTGAAGTCGAAGAAAAAACGTAACCACGATGTTCGTAGGATCAGATTACGTCACTCCTACACAGTGAAGGAAGTTGCCAGATTGCTTGAAGTTTGTGAAGAAACGGTTCGGCGCTGGGTAAAGGTGGGGCTTCCCGTTTTTGACGAAATGAAACCTCTACTCATTGTTGGTGCTGATTTGAAGAGATGGCTTAATTCGCGACGGATTTTAGCGAAAAAACCGTGTCTGAGCAACGAATTTTATTGCCTAAGTTGTCGAGCACCAAGGATGCCAACGCCAGGTACGCTTTCAATCCACCCGCGCAACGAAAAAACTATCTTTTTGAAAGCGAAATGCGGCGTTTGCGGTGCGCGCATAAATCGCGTTTGGTCCGCTTCCAAAATTGCTGATATTGCCGTCACCTTCGCCACGCCAGAGTTATAAAAGTTGCAACTAGTAGAGTGCGACAACCCTAGTCTGCAACACAACTTTGATAGGAGAAGTAACAAATGACTAAATTCAATATAAAAAACGAGCGGATCAAGCGTCGATACCTCGACTATCTGCGACATGCCGATGGTAAGGCGGAAACGACGATAAGGCAGGTCGAAGCCGTGATCTTTGGATATGAAAAATTCACGAAATTTGCTGATTTCGGCGCGTTCGATCAGCAAAAGGCGATTTCATTTAAGGAACATCTTGCTGAGCAAAAAAAAGCAAAAGCCACGATCCTTTCAAACATTCGGATGTTCAAGAAGTTTTTCTCATGGCTTGCCTGTCAGCCGGGGTACAAATCAAAGCTTGTTCTTACAGATATTGATTATCTAAGCCTGAGTGAAAAGGATGTGCGAGAAGCAAATGCACCTGCTGAGCGTGATTGTCCTTCAATTGAGCAGATTAAACAGGTGCTTTTGATGATGCCAAAAAGTACACCACTTGAAAAACGTAATCGGGCACTGATTGCCTTTACGATTCTAACAGGCATTCGAGATGGTGCATTGATTACTCTTCGACTAAAGCACGTTGACCTTGAACGAAAAATAGTTACTCAAGTGCCGAACGAAGTTAGCACAAAATTCAGCAAAAGAATTGATAGCTTCTTCTTTCCGGTGGGTGAAGAGGTTGAAGTGGTTGCTGTTGACTGGGTTCACTATTTGCGGGAGGAGTTGGGCTTTTCAGGTGATGATCCACTATTCCCCAAAACAGCTATGGGCCAAGATAAAAATGATTGTTTTATGCCGAACGGTTTGTTGCTGGAGTTTTGGGCAAATGCTGGGCCTGTAAGAAAAATCTTTAAAGACGCATTCACCGCAGCAGGTTATCCAAGCTATACGCCACACAGATTTCGCAATACACTTGTTCAATTAGGATACAGATACTGTAAAACCCCGGAAAGTCTGAAGGCATGGAGCCAGAATCTTGGGCACGAAAGCCCACTCACAACCCTCATGAGCTACGGCAAAATCAATCTTATTCGGCAGGGTGAATTGATACGGGGCGCTATTCAGGAAGAAAGCGACCGAGAGTTGCTGAAAAGATTTGCGAGAATAGTGGAAAACAGGGGGGAGTTGTGACTTTTCTCCACTAGTTCGTCATCAGTAAATGAGTTACATCATGACATGATTCGATCAGAAGTCATGATAGCGGGGGATAGCGTTACCTGTTTTTTGATCCCGGCAGCCGCCACCGTTTCTTTAAAGATGCGGCTGAACTGACGGGCAGTCAGATGCAGGTTTGGCCGACGTCCCGGAAACAGCCAGCGATCCTCCAGCGGTACGTCCTTAAAGGCATGGATCACGTTCGTAGTGTGCCTTATCTGTACTAATACACCTTATCACCGCAAAACCCAGCTTAATATCAAAACCAGATGAGCCAAACTCTCCATTAGCTCAGATCTCTTCTGGTTCCATTATAATTGATGACTGACAGGTGGTGCCTACTTCTTCACAACTTCCTAACGTGCCAACCGCACCCCCGGTCCACCACCATTCTTGGGGATGAATATCACGCCTGCTACCTGTAGTGTCTTCTCTATAGCCTGCAAATTCCGTTGAATTGGCTGGCGGCGGTGAGCCTCAAAATCCTCAACAGTAGAAAGCCCTATAGCAGCTTCATTGGCAAGATGCTCTTGTGTCCATCTGAGCAGCGCACGGGCTGCACGGCATTGGTCTGGTGTAATCATGGAAACATTTAACCTGTGTCAATTTATTAAATCAAGGAAATTCCTTGACCTTATCTATAGTCAGGGATTATCCTTGATATTAAAGCCACCCGGTGGACGCTTCGATTGTCGGAGCGGATAACCGGGAGAAGCAAGATGATCGGATACGATCCACGCGAGGAGCGACTGATGTACAGGTTTTGGAAGAAGTTGAAGACAATGTTCAAACGCAAGGAGCGCATTGTCTATGTCGAAAAAGAAGTGATTGTGGAGCGCGTTGTTCTGACACCGCCCCCTCATTCACCCGGACTTGGCAACCGGCAACAGAAACCCATTAGCGAATACATCAATTCTTCTCTCCACTAACCGGTTGGGGACTTCGGTCTCCATCCTCCCGGTGGCTTTTGAACGATACTGTCGCCGGGAAATCAAAAAGGAAACATCATGACCGCAATGAAATTTGGTTATGCCCGTGTTAGTACCGATGACCAAAATCTTGATCTGCAAGTTGATGCCCTCAAGGCCGCTGGCTGTAACAAAATCCTCACTGAAAAAGCTTCAGGCGCTAAAACTGACCGAAAAGCACTTGCCACCCTTTTGGAGAGCGTACGTGATGGTGACACCGTTATTGTGTGGAAGCTGGATCGGCTAGCCCGGTCTATCCGTCAACTCATCGATACGGTCGACATGCTGAAGGAAAAGGGCGTTCAGTTTGTGTCTCTACAAGACAATATCGATACCACCACGCCCGGCGGGGAGCTTGTGTTCCATATATTCGGCGCTTTGGCGCAATTTGAGCGGGCGATGATCATTGACAGGACCAAGGCAGGTCTGGCCGCTGCACGGGCCCGTGGTAGGTTTGGCGGGCGTCCCAGAGTTTTGTCAGGCCCTAAAAGAAGTTTGGCAAGGTCAATGATGAAAAGTGGTGATCATACTGTCACCGAGATTGCAGACCATTTGGGGGTCAGTCGGGCGACACTATATCGGAGTTTGAATACATCAAGTCTGGGATCGCAGGTGTAGTGGAGGAATCAGCTCGAAACGTCTGTTCTCAACGGGTAAGCTGACCATAACCAGAGGGACTGTTGACGGGGAAAGATGACCCTTTGCGGAACAAGTCGACTGCAGATCATCTGCATAGGAATATATGGCGAAACTATACTCAAGCCGACATTTAGTCCTGAGAGCAGGAAGATGAAACGTGAGCGAAATAAAACAGCCAAAATTGTCTTTCTTTCATAGCCAGACAGGCCTATCTTGTACACAGGACAAGATAGGAGCCCATGGTCATGGTACAGGCAGAAATAATCGACAGATCGCTCGCCTTCGATCATGTCATTGAGGCCTTGAGTTTGGCCGGACACGGGGACACGGAGTTGCACGCTTTCACGCGCGCCTTCCTGTCGCGGATTGATGAGGCGGAATTTGCCGGGCTAGATGCGCGAAATCTCGCCATCTTGGTGTATCTTGCATGGGATTTCATCAAGGAGCGCAAAACGGGAACCGCTAAGATCCGCGCCTATGATCAGAATGACGACGTAACGGCGCGGGGTGGCATCACCGTCATCGAAATGGTCAATGACGATATGCCGTTCCTGTTGGATTCGGTTCTCAGTGAAGTCCAGAACCGCGGCCTCATGGTAAAGCGCGTTATCCATCCAGTTCTCAACATTAAGCGCGATGACAGTGGACGGCTATTGAATGCCGAGGCAGATGACCACCCTGGCGACAGTAACGCGAATCCGGAAAGCTTGATCCAGATCCACATCGACCGGCTAGTCGATGTGGCCGCAAAAAAAGACCTGTGTGACGCCCTAAATTCCATTCTCGACAATGTACACACCGTTGTCGCTGACTGGCGCGAGATGATGGACCGACTAGAGCGCACGATGGCTGCCTACACCAAGATGCCGCCGCCCGTCGCCGTCGCAGATCTTGCCGAATCCATCCAGTTCCTGCGCTGGCTGATGGAGGATAATTTTACCTTCCTGGGTATGCGCGCCTATGACTATATCGGCGAGGAGAGCGAAGGCGGCATGAAGCCCGTACCCGGTTCCGGGCTTGGTATCCTGCGGCCTAATGACATACATGTGTTGCGCCGGGGCGGGGAAATGGTCCACATGACGCCGGAAGTGCGCAAGTTTTTCCTGGCACCGGCACTGCTGATCATCACCAAAGCGAACATGGTATCGACCGTGCACCGGCGCGTGCACATGGATTATATCGGTGTCAAGATCTACTCGGAAAACGGCGATATCTCGGGCGAACTGCGAATTGTGGGCCTGTTCACTTCCACCGCCTATACCCGATCGGTGACCAGTATCCCGTTCGTGCGCCACAAGGCGGATCTCATACTCAGACGCGCTGGCCATATCCCCCGGAGCCACTCGCACAAGGCGCTGCTCAACGTGCTCGAAAATTTCCCACGTGATGAGCTGTTCCAGATCGAGCAGGGCCTGCTTTACCGGTTCATTATGGATATCCACTCGCTGGAGTTGCGTCCGCGCACCCATGTGCTCACAAGGGTCGACGAATTCGACCGGTTCGTTTCCGTACTCGTCTACGTGCTGCGCGACCAGTTCTCGACCGATGTACGAAAAGCGATCGGCGAGTATCTCTCCTCTGTCTACAAGGGTGCCGTCTCGGCTTATTATCCGTTCTTTCCCGATGGTCAGCTCGTGCGTCTTCATTTCATCATCGGCCGCTATGAAGGCAAGACCCCCTGTCCCGACCAGGATGTGATCATCAAACGCATCCGCGCCATCGTCCAGACATGGGACGATGTTCTGAAAAACAAACTTGCGGTCAAGCTGGACAACGGCCGGGCCAACGAAATCATGTCGCGGTATACCGGAGCGTTCCCCGCAGGCTATGAAGAGAATTTCGATGCCGAACGGGCGATGTTGGATATCGGCCGTTTCGACGCCCTGACCAATGAGGTACCAGTCGATATCGACTTTTACCGCGACGAGACAACGCGGGCACCTGAACGCACTAGGGTCGCCATCTATCACCACCATGGCCCCATCCCGCTCTCCAGGCGCGTTCCCATCTTCGAAAATCTCGGCTTCTCCGTCATCGACGAGCGCTCCTACCGGATTCTGCCGAAAAGTGGCGGCAACCGGAGCGAATTCAGCCTCCACGACATGATCCTAGAAGTGCGCGATGGCGCGCCTGTCGATCTGAAGACCAATGAAAAACCGCTCGAGGACGCCTTTCTCGCGGTCTGGCGGGAACGCACGGGCAATGACGATTATAACGGTCTTATTCTCAAGATCGACATGGACTGGCGCGAGGCGGCCATGCTTCGCAGTTACGGCGCCTATCTTCGCCAGATACAGGCGCCATTCAGTCACACCTATCTGTGCCGGACCCTCATTACCCATCACCAGGTGACGGGCGATCTTATTGCACTCTTTCGAAAGCGTTTCGATCCGACTGCCGACATATCTCCAGCCAAGCGCGACGAAAAAGAGACGAAGATAATTCAGCGTATCGAGACGGCACTCGAAAAAATCCCAAGCCTTGATGAAGACCGCATTTTGCGCCGCTTCCTCAATCTCATATGCTCTACGACGAGAACCAATTACTACATGCGCGACGGTGAAGGCAGACCACCCGAGACCATCGCCTTCAAATTCGACAGTGGCCGTATCGATGGAGCGCCGGAGCCCAGACCGTTCGCGGAGATATTCGTCTTCAGCCCGCGCCTACAGGGCATCCATCTGCGCGGCGGGCCGATCGCGCGCGGCGGCCTGCGCTGGTCGGACAGGCCGCAGGACTTCCGTACAGAAGTCCTCGGGCTCGCCAAGGCCCAGCAGGTAAAGAACGCCGTTATCGTGCCGGCGGGATCGAAAGGTGGCTTCATACCGCGCAACCTGCCTGTGGGCGGTACGCGCGAGGACATCATGACGGAAGGCATCGCCTGCTACCAGATGTTCATCTCCACACTTTTGTCGCTGACGGACAATACCATTGACGGCCGTATCGTCCCGCCCCAAAACGTTGTACGACATGACACAGACGATCCCTATCTCGTTGTCGCCGCCGACAAGGGAACGGCATCCTTTTCCGATTTAGCCAATAAAATTTCGGGAACCGAGGGATTCTGGCTCGACGATGCGTTCGCATCGGGCGGCTCGGCGGGTTACGATCACAAGAAGATGGGCATTACCGCACGCGGCGGCTGGGAGGCGGTCAAGAGACATTTCCGCGAAACGAACGTCGATATCCAGCGCATGCCTTTTACAGTCATCGGTGTCGGCGACATGTCGGGCGATGTGTTCGGTAACGGCATGTTGCTGTCACCCCATATCAGGTTGCTGGCGGCCTTCGATCATCGTGATATCTTCATCGACCCCGATCCTGATCCGGCTGCGTCTTTCAAGGAGCGAAAGCGCCTGTTCGAGCTGGCGCGTTCGAGTTGGCAGGACTTTGACACCGGTGTCATCAGCGCTGGCGGCGGCATATTCAGCAGGGCAGCGAAATCGATCTCCTTGTCCAAAGAGATACGAAATCTCACTGGTCTCAACACGGAACGCATAACGCCCGCCGAGTTAATCCGCGCTCTGCTGGCCTCTCCCGCCGACCTTTTGTGGTTCGGCGGCATTGGTACTTATGTGCGCGAAAGCTTAGAGACGGACGCAGAAGCCGGCGACCGGGTAAATGATGCCCTGCGCGTTACGGCCCAGGACCTCAAGGTCAAGGTAGTCGGCGAAGGCGCAAATCTCGGTATGACCCAGCGTGCCAGAATCGAATTTGCCAAAGCTGGCGGGCGGATCAACACGGACGCCATCGACAACTCGGCGGGCGTCAACTCATCTGACCTCGAGGTCAATATCAAGATCGTACTCAGCGCAGCCATGGTCGCAGGACGGCTAGAGCGCAACAACCGCAACGCGGTTCTTCAGGAAATGACGGAGGAGGTGGCGGCGCGGTGTCTGCGCAATAGCTATCTGCAAACGCTCGCGCTCAGCCTCGGCGAGATGCGTGGCCTGGCGGATCTGGGGTTCCAGCAGCGGCTCATGCATGCACTAGAGCGAACCGGCCTGCTCGACCGCACGTTGGAATTCCTGCCTTCGGACAGCAATATTATCAAGCGGCGCAAACAGGGGCAGGCGCTTTCGAGGCCGGAGCTTGCCGTTCTGCTAGCCTATGCCAAAATCGACCTTTTTGACAAGCTCATCGAAAGTCGCGTGCCGGACGATCCGTATCTTACCGACGAGTTGATGTACTATTTTCCCAAGACCTTGCGCGATCACTTCGCCGATGACATCGTGGCGCACCGGCTGAAACGGGAGATCATTGCCACACAGCTTTCAAACGCGGTCATCAATCACGGCGGCTCGACCATGATCGTCCGTCTCAAGGAGGAGACGGGTCACAACGCGTCGGACATCACCCGGGCCTTTATCATCACAAGGGCTGTACTCGGCGTGCAGCACATCTATGACCTGATCGATGCGCTCGACAATAAAATTCCGGGACAGACACAGCTTGATCTTTACCTTGAAATTCAGGATCTGATCCGCCAGCTGACCGGCTGGTTTCTGCGTCACGTTGCTTTCAGTGACGGGCTCGCGGGCATCATCGACCGGTATCGCAAGGGCATGGGCGAGATTACCAAATCGCCCACAGCCGTGCTCACGCCCAACCAGTATCAGCGGCTTGAAGAAAAACGCGCGGCCTATGTGGAAATCGGCGTGCCAGCGAAACTCGCCGGACTCTTGTCAGATCTGATGATCATCGCCGACGGCCCCGATATCATCTATGCCGCCCGCCATTTGAAGCGGCCAGTGGCTGAAATCGCCGGCCTCTATTTCGAGATCGGCGACCATTTCCGCATCAATGAGTTGAAGACCGCCGGGGCGAAACTCGCCATTTCAGACTATTACGACCGGCTAGCCATCAATGCGACGTTAGAATCCCTGTCCTCCGCCGAACGCGCCCTGACCATGGACGTTGTTGCTAATGCCGCCGGCAAAGCGCCAACCTTAGCGGACTGGCTCGAAAGCAACAGCAAAAGCGCCGCCCGCACGCGCTACAGCCTTGTCGAAATGCTTGACGGCGGTGCACTGACGCTCTCTAAATTCATGGTCGCAGTCAACCAATTACGCGCCCTCGCGCCATCTTAGGAGCCTGTCCACAGTTCACGGATGGGGGAACCAAACGCTATCTTAATCGAGGCATCAGAATACCGTACGGATGGAATGAGGAAGAGCTGGAGGATATAGCAATGGATAGTCCAGCTTCTTTCTGGCCAGCTTTCAGGGCCATGAAATCCATACGCTAAACCCGCAGCAAGTGCTGCGCATGAAGAGCCGGATGCCGGGAAACTCGCATGTCCGGTTCGAAGGACGGGATGGTGAAACCAACCTCAGCAATGAGGCAAGGCGCACTATCTCGACTATATGTCGGCATTGAACGTATTAAAGGCCGCGACTTCTGCTGTTGTTCAGGTTTTCGGATGCCGATTGGGCAAGCTCTCGTTCTGCGCCAGCCTATCAGGTCGGCGTTCGAAAACCTGAACAGAAACGGAAGTGATAGCATTAGTCAATTTTAACTAAACTAATACCCCAAAAATGCCCCACCTAAGTGGCGACCAAATTTGGCCACGAACATTTCTTCAAATCCATGCCAATCACCGTACTTAGCCTTAAGCTTCGGATAAGCTGAACGGAGGATATTGCCTATGGTTTCACTTTCTTCCGCCCTGTCGATACGCTTGAGAAGCTCCTGTTTAACCAACTCCTGAAAACCTACGGTCATATCACGATAATCGATTAAGTCATTGCGATCGCCACGGTAGCCATGACTTGGAACGTAGTGTGTCGCTTTAATATCGATAATTCGATCAAGTGCCCTGATGTAACCCGGATAGTAAAAATCTGGAAAATCAAACGGGGGAACTGTTTTCACAAACATCATATCCGCCGCGAACACTGCATCTTCCGAAGGAATATAGAAGGCATAAAGCGTGTAGGAGTGGGAAAACGGCATATAGAGTGCTTGAATTTTCACATCACCAAGAACAAAAGTCTGGTCCCCTTTTAGAGAACGTGTGGTTTTGGCTATGCTTTTCCCAGCAATAGGCCAGTCGGCAACCAAATGGTTTACATCTTCATGGCCAATGACTTCAGCATCAACAAATACGTCTGAACCGCGAATGTGGTCGAGATGATTATGAGAAAACACGACCCATTTGATCTTTTCGCCCGGAAATTCCTTTTCAATAGCCTCCTTCATTTCTGACGCATGACCGGTGGTGAAAGTATCGAAGACGGCCACCCCTTCAGAAGTGCGAATAATCAACGAACGTGCGAACTTGTGTTCAAAGGCGTAAACCGAACCAGAGACCTGATAAAGTGCCGGTTTAATGGTGTGAAAGTGGGTGAAATACTTCGTGGGCATAGCCTGTGAATAGACCCACCCCCTGATTGGTGTTTGAAAAATCGACAGCAATGTCCCGGCAAGTCCAAGACATACAACACCGATCATAATCAATTTTGATTTGCGTCCAAACATAGCGAATCCTACATGGTTGATTAATTTGTACGTTAACGTATAATAATAAGCATCGGAGCAGTTAAGGGTTTTGTACGATGACGAATATTAATACTAAACCAAGAAGGGGCAGGCCGCGTGCTTTTGACGAGCAGGCGGTCATTCAGCACGCGCAGCAGATTTTTCTGAAGCATGGTTTTGAAGCAGTAAGCTATGAGCAATTGGCAAGTGAAGTGGGTCTATCAAAGCCCAGCCTTTACAACGCGTTTGGTGACAAATCGGCTTTGTTCGAACGGGTGCTCGACAATTACGCGCAGGAAGCACGATCATTTTCTGTTGCCGAGTTTGAAAGCGGAAAAACGTTGGAAGAGGGAACAAAAAAGCTTCTTCTCTTGACTGCGGATATTTATTGCAAGCCGGATACACTCTCAGAAGGCTGCCTACTTGTAGGAACCGCCTTGCCCGCCTGCTCAAAGTCAGGGAATATACAACAGATATTGGCAAAATTTATTCAATTGGTCGAAGCCGACCTCGAGGGCGTTATTGCCAAGCAGTACTATGAGGATGCTCAATTTTTGGATCGCGCCCCTCGGGCTCTTGCAGTGCTAATCAGTAGTTTAGTATTCTCTCTCGCAATTCGTGCTCGCACAGGAGTTCCTCGACAGGAACTGAGGGCGACGGCCTCCGAGCTTGCCGGGTCGTTATTCCTAATAGAAACATAATATGCAAGTTCGGCCACATTTCCAACTTGCGGAACCATAGGCCGCGTGCTTTTGGCGAGCAGGCGGTCTTTCAAAGCTCAGCCAAACTATAACTTTTTGGGTATCCTTTTGATCAATCCAAGGGATATGCCGCCTGCAATGTGACTATTTGGTTTCAAATTGGCTTGCTTCACTAAGCAATCCCCGAACTGACATTTGAAATTTTTGCGGGAGTGGCTTTCAAGGATTGTCTCCAGATCATGTTTTGGAATTTCATCAACTCGCAAGCCCAAAAGATCCAGACCTGCGCCATAGTGAACTATGGCAACTTCAGGTTCGCGTTTATTGGCAATTCCTGCTGAGGAATGTAGAGCGATAGCGTCGTGAACGAGTTCGCATTTTGACTTGAGTAATCCACGTTCCTCACAAAATGCGCGGGCTTCTCTAGCTCCTAGAGCCATCCCTTTTGAGTTGGGATAGCGCAAACACCTTCAAGCGCACTATTCGCGTTCAAAATCGCTGTATCTTTTATAGCGTTTTGGGGTAATCGGCGGCTTTGGAAAACTAGGCAGCCCTCACATTATAGCATACTACATCTGCCAACATTGGAACAGGTTTCAATAGGCTCTTTTCGGGTTATCTCTGGACAGCGCTTTCTTATAAAGTGCTGTCCACACCTTTTGTGTCAGTGGATACAACCAGTCTGCTTTTTGGCGTAGTTCGCCCATGCGGCTCTCCCGGCAGGTATCGGTGTGGTATTTTAGTAGGAACATAGAAACCCACGTCCTTCGGGCGTGGTCAGAGTTCACAGGCTTTGCCGGTTGAACGACCCAGATGCTACTTGTGAGCTGAGTTGTCCCCACAACATCAGCAAAGGAGTAGCAA
>JAAETJ010000152.1 GCA_024228495.1 bacterium
GTGCGCTCAGGACGCAGCCTGTAACACACGCACCGATAATTTGGCAGAAACAATGCGTCAAGTATCAAACAATATGCCCGAACGCTGGTTGTTCTTCCCTATTGACGCCGACGCGGTCAGAATGCTCAGCTATTTTATGCTTGTCGAATCTGTCCAACCGGCAGATGCCCCCATTCCCTTATATGGCTCGGCAGCGGTCGATATGTGGTTGTCAGCAGCGGAAGGTGATGCCAGTGGTATGGCTCTGGCCTCGATGAGTCGAAACTTATTTCTGCCCACCTTATTCACCTGGGGCCATTTCGCCGCTATGGGGGCTAGCGTTAATGACTATCTTGACCCCAGCCGCGACTACCCCAGCGAGTTAAATCCTCCCAATTCTATTATTGGCGCCCCCTTCTCCTATTTTCTATGGGGCGCCGTTCGTGGCTGGCCGTCTACCTTGATCGATGAGGAATATTTTGAAGTTCAGCCTTCAGATATAGAGACCCTGTTGATCAGCGGAAGCGTTGATTTCTCTACACCACCACAATATGCCACCGATGAGCTTTTGCCTCATCTGAGCAATGGTCAGCAAGTTATCCTTGAAGATATAGGCCATACAGAATCTATTTGGCAAAGTCAAGCCGAAGCCAGAGCGCGTTTAGTCAACACCTATTTTGATACAGGTGAGGTTGATGATTCGGGTTATACCTATCAGCCCCTAAACTTTACGGTTGAAACTAGCTGGGGCACCTTAGCCAAAAGA
>JAAETJ010000153.1 GCA_024228495.1 bacterium
ATATTGGGCGATTCATCCATGCCGGTGTGTTCCGACATGCGCGCGGCTCTTAACACGGGTTCGCCGATGATTCTCGGCAAAAGCCAGAGATAAACGATCAGCCAGGTTTGAAAATAGATCGAAACCCCTGCAAGGATGACATAAATAAAAACCATAAGACGGGTTTCGTTGGCCACCGCGCCAAGCTCAATTGATGGAATGAATTCACGCTCTTGTTCCGTGAAGACACCAATGCTATGGCTGATCAAATTGCCGAGCATTCTGTGCCAAATGTTGTAGCTTGAAACATGTAAAAGATATTCACCAAAGCCACGCGGAAAGGCAACTCGGTCCGGGTCCAGCTCGGGGTGTTGGGTATAGGTATGGTGCGCCATGTGCCGGTATTTAAGATATAAAAATGGTCGCAGGATCAGTAGCCCGGAAATGCGGCCAACCAGAACGTTCAACCAGCGGGTCTTGAAGGCGCTGGAGTGACAAGCTTCATGCATCGGCGCAAAAAGGAATGCGAGCAAGGTGCCCTGAAGTAGAAGTAACGGAACGCTCCACCAACTACCGATTGCGATATAAAGGAGATATCCGGTAATGCCAATTGACCCGAGATGGGCGGCAAAATGGAGAGCCCCCGCCATGTTGGTTCTGCGCATATAGGGCCTTAGTTCTTTACGTGACATAATGTCGTGCCCGGCGGCACGCCAATCTTTCCCATCCATAATCAGTTCTGCTCTTTACCAGGTCGTTAAAAAATTTTGTTTAATCGGTAGCGATTGTCTGCATTAGAAATTAATTTACTTCCGCTTTAGGCACAAATTCATTTTTTAGAAACACGTATTCAAAACTTGAATTGGAAAGATTATCAGGGAGAGAAAGCTCCCCGGTTAATTACAGATACCGAAGACGATATTTGACTATTAAACCAGTCTTCAAAAGTATCCCGCTCTGCCGGGTCCATATGAAGGCCGTGTTTGGTGCGGCGATAGAGGATATCTTCCGGGGATTGGGCCCATTCCGTTTGTTGAAGATATCTTGCCTCACGTTCAAATAGCTTGGGCCCGAACTGTTGACCGAGATCTTTGATCGAACCGGCCTTGCCAAGAATATCTTTGCTGCGCGTGCCATAAAGTCGGCC
>JAAETJ010000154.1 GCA_024228495.1 bacterium
GACAACATCCTGCGCCAGATCACCTACGCCAACAGCTCTGACACACCACCAGCCAGTGCGCAGATTGACTGGACCTTCGATGACGGTGATTCCGGAGACCTGACTGACAGTCTGGAAGGATATTACAGCTTTGATACCGGAACAGCCGACGATGACAGCAGCGGAACCCCCCAGGATGGCACGCTGAATGGCAATGCCGCAATCATCACAGATGGCACCCGCGGGGAGGTATTGATCCTCGATGGTGATGGAGATTCTGTCAGCATCAACAGTGTTTTTGGTGGTCCCGCCGACATAACGCTAGCCGCCTGGGTTAATATCGATGCCTCCACGATCAATCATGAAGTGATTTCCCTGGATGGTGTCGTTGGATTGCGTGCAGATGATAATTTCAGAGATGGCCTGAACGCATTTTTCTGGGATGGATCTAGTTACCACTCAACAAATTTGCCAGAGACACGTATTGAAGGTTCGGGTTGGCACCATGTGGCTTTCACATTTGATGATGCAAACAATACGCAAACTCTATATCTTGATGGAGTTGCGCTTATTACAAACAGTTATACGACATCGATCGACTATACCGCA
>JAAETJ010000155.1 GCA_024228495.1 bacterium
AAGAAGCGCATCGCTGAGCTGTGCTTCCTTGGCCATCCTTTTGGTGCTCACCACAGCTAAAATCTGGGACATATTGGCATAAAAACGGCCGCCACTGCCAAACATCAAGCTCTGTTTGGGGGCACCATCTCCCTTTAACGTAGTGCCGCTGAGAAAAACGGAAAGAAACATACCCAGCGAGCCAAACATCCAGTCCAAGGTCAACGGCCGTATCGGCCGATTAATCGTCATCCCCTCCGTCAAGCCCGCATCCAAATACAAAATGCGGCGCTCGCCCGGAGCCGTCATCATCTCAGGCGTTAAGGGGATATAGGCGGTGATAGGGCGAGCTTGCAGCATGTACAGCGTGTCATTGGCAAAGGCCCATTCGATGTCGGTAGGTTTGTCGTATAAGGTTTCGATTTGGATGAGCATGTTGGTGATGGCGATCACCTGGTCATCCGTTAAGCAGAATTCACCAGGATTGGGACTGGGTTGTTCTTGGATGCCGCCAGTGGGTGTGAGGGTAACGGCCGTTTCCTTCTCGCCCAACATCCGCTCCACAATGGTCTTCCCCACCTTGTCTACCACAAAATGATCCGGCGACACCATCCCCGCCACAACCGATTCACCTAGCCCCCAGTTGGCATCAATCACCGCTTCATCATAATCATTGTTCAGCGGATTTAGGGAAAAGCCGACTCCCGCCGTCTCTGATGCAATTTGCTGCTGCACAACAACAGCAATGCGTGGATTATCGACTGCGAAACCCTGCTGTTTTTTGTAAACAAAAACCCGTTCATCAAAAGCAGACGCAAAAGAGGCGCGTAAGGCATCGAGCATCATTTCTTTGGTGACGCCGAGCGATGTTTTATACCCACCAGCAAACGAAGCCCCTTCCAAATCTTCTTCTGGTGAAGATGAACGTACCGCAAAAAAACTATCACTGGGTAGAGATTGCAAGGCTTCGGAGAGTTGTTGTGCTTGCGCTGCGGTCAACATTAAGTCAACACAGGCGGCTTTGAGGGCGGTTGTGCTGAGGTGTAGGTCTTCGTTGTTTTGGATGGCTGTTTGAACGGCCGTCCATTCA
>JAAETJ010000156.1 GCA_024228495.1 bacterium
ACGCGGCGAAAAGATTGGCTCGATTGCAATGACGGAGCCAGATTTCGGCTCTGACTTGGGCGGCATCATTACACGGGCTAAGCGGACGGAGGATGGGTGGGTGATAAACGGCCGTAAAATGTGGATCACATCTGCCACCATCGCCGATTTTTTCACTGTCGCCGCCAAAACAGACCCTGATGCTGGTTTTAAAGGAGTTGATCTATTCCTGGTGGAAAAGACAATGCCTGGTGTTCAGGTAGGAAAACGCATCAAAAAGCTGGGGGTGCGCGCTTCAGAAACATCAGAACTGATTTTGGACAATGTTCTAATACCGTCTGAAAATTTGTTGGGAACAGAAGGCACAGGCTCTAAAAACCTGCTTGCAATCCTGGCAGAGATACGGACGATGACGGGCGCTCTGGGGCTGGGATTAGGACAGGCGGCACTGGATGCCGCCTGCCGCTATGCTAATGAACGCGTGCAGTTTGGTCGCCCAATCCGCAAGTTTCAAGCCATCAGCCACAAGATTGCGGAGATGGGAACGCAGCTAGAAGCAGCACGGGGACTGGTCTATCGAGCGGCGTGGCAGATTGATCAGGGGCAGCGGGATATGAAGCTGGCGGCGATGGCCAAGCTGTTTGCTACGGAAGCGGCAAACAATATTGCTGATGAGTGTACGCGTATCTTCGGCAGCTATGGGTTTGCGATGGAGTATGAGGCACAGCGGTATTTTCGAGACGGCCGTTTCCTCCTCTATGGTGGCGGTACAT
>JAAETJ010000157.1 GCA_024228495.1 bacterium
CGTGCAAGGGCAAGCGGACAGGTGTATGTTTGCCTCGCAGTAACATATTCGACCAGGCTTTAGCCGAAATACGTTCCACTTTGCCCCGACTGTTGTGCCGCTCAAACTCATAGGTGGCTGATGGCTCTGACCAGGTCTGAGGCTGATTGAGCTTAAAAGCCTGACCATACCAGCGAGGATGACCTGACTTTTTTTCCAGCACAGGTTCTGGTTGATGGTAGACCACCTGATTGTTGCGTAGACGGGTCAACAAGACCAGATTGGGCTGTTGCCAGGTTTTGTACAAACAGCTCCGACTGCTGTAAGCCCGATCTGCCGTCGTAACCACCAACTGCTCGTGAAAGGGCAGAGTTTCATCCTTGGCCCAATTTACAGCTTGTTCTATCCCAAACATCTCTTTATTCTGGTCACTGGGAACCCGTTCCAAGGCTAGTGGCACACACCAACTATGCGGCTGAGGCCATTCGGGGATGTATCCCAGGACACTGTAATTGTGTCCCACCTCGATGTGTCCACCCCCACTGTAGGTATAGCTCCGGTCTGCCACCGTCTTCCCATCTGGGCGCGGTCTGGGGGTCACATCCGTTACCAACAAGACGTGACTTCGCTCCTGGGGCAGAGGCAGAATTGACCCCACTGCCTCCCGTTGGGCCTGCAACACCTTCTCTTTTTCGGTTTCATCGGCTCCATAGCATCCCCCTATGGCTTGGTACACACTGCCGTGTCCCCGCTGAAATTGGCTGTTTAGGCTCAATTCCACTGGGCTATTGGCCTTTTCTCGGCTCGATAGCCCATCCAACAAGTCCATCGCCGCATCTTTCAATCCGGCGAAACTTTTATACACTTTTTGGCGAAATTGCCCCAGTTTTTCTTGGGCCATTTCCACCTTTTTCTTTTCTTTTGTCATCCTCCTAGTTTGACTTATTTTGTCTTTTTTCGCACATTTTATGAGACTCTACTGCAAAAAGTCAAAAAAAGCACTGCTTACCCCTTTTATGCGGCTGGAAACGCACTCTTTTTTAGCCAAAAGCACCTTTTTGCAGGGGAGTCATGTTCCCATGCCAAACAAGCGGCTCCAACCAAGTTGGCTTTGGTATCTAATTGGGCTGGCACAATGGGCGTTTGAGCAACTACTGGCAAAACTCGCTCTGCCAAGGCTGTTTGCACGGCTGTAAAATAGGGTTGACCTATTTGGGCCACCCCGCCCCCCACCACCAC
>JAAETJ010000158.1 GCA_024228495.1 bacterium
AAACTAAGCACCCTCCGGAATACCCGGGGTGATTCAATATACGGCGAACGCGTTACACGGAGGATTGAAAGTCTGGGTATAGACGAGGTCATCACAGCACCTGCGTCGCCTTGGCAAAACGCCTATGCGGAAAGAGTGATTGGGACGCTACGCCGTGAACTTTTCGACCACGTCATTGTGTTCAACGAGCGGCATCTTAAGAGACTTATGTCGTCGTATCTAGATTACTACCATCCTTGGCGAACACACCAGTCCTAGGATCGAGACGCGCCGGACGGTCGTCCCGTACGAGCAACGGAACCCTGCAATGTTGTTGAACTACCAGCCGTCCATGGCCTTCACCATGTCTATCTTCCGAAGGCTGCATGAATATTCGGGACCCACAATCCCTACGGAGAGATCCCAGGTGAGAGATGGAAATGACTTTGAGCAGAAAGGGAAGCTGGTGGAGCTGTCTGGCGGATCAAAGGGCAGATAGCCCGGACCATGATCTACATGCGTAGGACCTACGGTCTGCCGATCAACTGCAAGTTGATGAGGCGATGGGTAAAAGAGTATCCGGAGAAAGATGTGGAGCGGTGGCGGAATAGGTTGATTATAAGCATGCCCTCCAGAAAATGATTCTCTCTGGAAAAATCGTTTATCGTTATACGAAAAGCTGCCCAAAAAGCTGCCCATGAGTGCCAAAAGCTGCCCATATATGACAGTTTTAGCGGGCAGCATAAATACTAACTTGCAGATAAATAAGACAAATTGGTGGAGGCGGCGGGAATCGAACCCGCGTGCAAGCCCCAATAATCAATCACTCTAGCGAGTCTTTGATCTCGTGATGCGTTTTGGGACATCCAAGTCCCCAAAACGCACTCGATCTTCGACAACTTATTATTGCCCCGGCCGTCCCGGTCACTGGCACTGCGCGACAACATCGCAAGCTCGTTGCCGCTCCG
>JAAETJ010000159.1 GCA_024228495.1 bacterium
AAACACCGGAATCTGTTTTTTTGATGGGATTGAGCATGATGCAAGAACTGCTCTTAGCAATTTGATTTTAAAGCCAAAAACATCGCCCGATTGTCCGTCGTCATATGAATTGGGACAAATTGCAGGCTGAGCTAACAGAGGGTTTGGCTCATCTGGTTTGATATATTATGCGGCGTTTTTGCGATGTTGCAAGCGCCGTGTTTCGATTGTCCTTCGTTTGATCCTTTCTCGTTTGTTTAATATTGCCCGGCCGCGCCCGAAGTAGACATCTGCTGGCGTCAGGTTGTTGATGCTTTCGTGGTATCGTTGGTGGTTATAGTGATCAACGAAGGCTTCGATCTGAGCCTTAAGGTCTGCCGGGAAGAAGTAATTTTCCAGCAGGATGCGGTTCTTCAGGGTCTGATGCCATCGTTCAATCTTGCCTTGGGTCTGCGGGTGATAGGGTGCGCCCCTAACATGATCCATGTCTTTGTCATCCAACCACTGGGCCAAATCACCTGAGATATAGCTGGAACCGTTGTCAGACAGCAGTCTGGGCTTGTGAACAACGTTGACCTGATCACATCCTGATGCCTGCAGAGCAAGTTCCAGTGTATCGGTAACATCACTGGCCTTCATTGTCGTGCATAGCTTCCAGGCAATGATGTATCGCGAGAAGTCATCCAGAATTGTCGACAGGTAGAACCAACCCCAACCGATGACCTTCAAATAGGTGAAGTCTGTCTGCCATAATTGATTGATTGCCGTTGTCTTGTCTTTGAACTCATCGGCAGCCCTAATCAATATGAATGCCGGGCTGGTAATCAGGTCCAGGGCCTTGAGCAGCCGATAAACCGATGATTCTGATACAAAATACTCATTCGTATCCGTAAAGCGCACCGCCAGTTCACGTGGTGATAACTCAGGTTCATCCAATGCCAGATCGACAATCTGTCCTCTGGTACTATCAGGAATACGGTTCCAGACGTGTGAGGGCATGGGAGAACGGTCTTCCAGCCCGTCGGGTCCGCCAGATTGATAGCGATCATACCAGCGATAAAACGTCGTGCGCGGTATGCCCAGTTTTTCCAACGTCCACTTTGCTGGCAGATGGGACTGCTCGACGATACGAATGATCTCAAGCTTTTCTGATCCGGGGTATCTCATTCGATATCTCCCCCATCCCCGATCATGCTTTTTTTGAGCAGGCGCAATTCCAGTGCCTGTTCAGCCACAACCTCTTTCAATTCATGAGCTTCACGGCGCAGGGTCTTGACCTCGCCTGTGGAGGCAGCTCGCGCCGTATCACCAGCAAGCCGTCTCTTGCCAGCCTCAAGGAATTCCTTCGACCAGCTGTAGTAAAGGCCCTGTGCGATGCCTTCACGACGACAAAGTTCTGCAATGGTCTCTTCACCGCGCAATCCATCCAGCACGATGCGGATCTTTTCCTCGGCTGAATATTGCTTGCGCGTGGCGCGGCGGATGGCCTTGATGGTCTTCTCTGACGCCGTGCGTCGTGTTCCGGGTTTCTGTCTCATCTTCACTCCTTGCGGTTACGATGAGCCAAAAACCCTCCCTTATCAAATACCGTTAATTTGTCCCATAGGCGCTGACGTCAGACAGTAAACATTTCGTTGACAAAGCGGAGAAAATTACCACGATCGCAAAAACAAAATATCAATCTCGCTGTTGTAGAGTCTACAAAACACTATTTGGAGCGTAATAATGCAGGAACTAGATGCTCAGGTCCGAATTTCTTCCCGCCTAATTGCGATGACAGCCACGGCTGAATCTCTCCTTAAGGAGTTGGTCCGCAACCAGCGTGGCAATATTGCTATTATGTCGGCCATGCTTATGCTGCCGATCACATTGGGAATCGGTGTTGCGATCGACTTCTCAAGCCTCCATCGAGCCAAGTCAGATCTGCAGCAATTGGCAGACAATTCGGCGTTAGCCTCGGCGAAGGAATTGGCGATAGTCAACAAGTCTACCGATAATAGCTATGAAGTCGCGAAACAATAT
>JAAETJ010000160.1 GCA_024228495.1 bacterium
CAAGGCCAAGTGCTTTGGCCGCATTCCGCGTTACTCCGGCAATTGCTTCCATCGGTTTCAAATTGAACAGTGTGCATGCCATGTTAACGGCGAGAAACAGGGAGGTAATCGGGGATGACCCTGGATTGCAATCCGATGCAACCGCGATCGGTATCCCTGCGGCACGGAACATTTCAACCGGAGGCACCTTGGTTTCCCGCAATGTGTAGAATGCACTCGGAAGCAGGACAGCGACCGTTCCATTCGCCACCATCGTACTCACTCCGGCCTCAGTCACGTATTCAAGGTGCTCCACTGAAAGTGCCTTGAATGAAGCGGCTAGTTCAACGGCGCCTATATCTGACAGCTGACCGGCATGTAACTTGACCGGTAACTCAAGCTCGGCGGCTACGGCAAAGACTCGAGAGATCTGTGCGCAGTCAAACGCTATCGACTCACAGAATCCATCTACGGCGTCGACAAGCCCTTCGGCGGCCGCTTGCCGCAAAGTCGGGATGCAAACTTCGTCAATATAGTCATCTGGGTGCCCGGTATATTCCGCGGGGATAGTATGTGCCCCTAAAAAAGTGGTCACTACGTTAATATCAGGCCTTACACCCAATTGGCGGGCCACCCGGAGCATCTTCAATTCGTCTTCGAGCGTTAATCCATATCCAGATTTTATCTCGATGGTTCCAACACCTTCACGAATAAAGGCATTCAGGCGAGCATTGGCACTTCTCAGTAAATCATCTTCAGTAGAACGGCGGGTTTCAAGAACCGTAGAGACAATCCCGCCGCCCGCATTAGCGATTTGCTCGTAAGACGCCCCTTCAAGCCGTTTTTCAAACTCATAGGCTCGGTTGCCACCGTAGACCAGATGAGTATGACAATCGATGAGAGCGGGTGTGATCAGTCGTCCGCACATTGATTCCGTGGGCCATTCGGAGAAGTCGTCAGGCAAATCATCTACCGGGCCAACCCAGCCAATTCTACTGCCATCGATTGCAACTGCACCTCTCTCAATTAGGCTTGGACCAACTAAATTGTCATTTATCGGAAGGACCTTAGCGTCAATAAGAACTCGCTGTTGCATAATTTAAAACTCCTGTTATTCTTAATAAACTAAATATAATACTAATATCTTGATTCTATTATTGCAATGTTTTTTTATTGCGGAGTCCAAAGTCATCAAAACTGAACTTAAAATATACGCGGAGCAATCTTTATTGCCAGAAGGCTGGGGGCAAAATGTCCTGATCGAAATATCCGAAAAAGGCCAGATAGGGAGTGTTCAGGAAAACCATCCTCGACCGAATGACAGCTCAGCCGTCATGATAGATACGATAATTCCAGGTATCGTGAACCTGCACAGCCACAGTTTCCAGAGGGCTTTCGCCGGCCTGACGGAGAG
>JAAETJ010000161.1 GCA_024228495.1 bacterium
CGATATGGTTGAAAAAATTCTGCAGGTCGGTTTTCTCGGCAACCTGGCTGTCAGGAGCGCGAAATGCAGAGTGGTTCAACTCACCCTGCCCGCTTTTCAGCCATTCATAGGGCATCAATAATACTGCCTGCGCGATATTGAGTGAGGCAAATGCCGGATTGACCGGAAAAGTAACCATCGCATCCGCCAAAGCCACTTCATCATTGTGCAGACCCCATCTTTCTCGTCCAAACAAAATCCCGGTGCGAGTGTTGTTATTGAAACTCTGCCGCAATATCGATGATGCCTCGCCTGGATTGAGGACATCCTTCAACATGTCACGCTGGCGTGCGGTCGTTGCCACAACATATTGCAGATCGGCAATAGCTAGTGGCAGGGTTTCATATACCCTGGTTGCCTGAATTACATGATCGGCCCGGCTTGCTGCTGCGTTGGCGCGTTCATTGGGCCATCCATCTCTTGGCTTGACCAATCGCAGCTCAAATAGCCCGAAATTGGCCATCGC
>JAAETJ010000162.1 GCA_024228495.1 bacterium
CGCCATTGACGCCATCCGCTGTGCCAAGCTGGCGTTGGACCGGGGTCAGGGCGGCGTACTCGATGCGCCGTCAGCCTATTTCTGCAAGCATCCTGCACGCCAGTTCACCGACGATGAGGCCTTTACCATGGTCGAAGAATTCATCACCGAGGATAGCCACTTAAGCCTTCACAGGCTGAAAAGGGCGAGTTAAGCATTGTTTCCGGATAGCACGCATGCAGCGGCCAAAGTTTTGCGTCATAAGCTTTCGAACATTTTAGGCGCGGGAAACACCTCACATTGGGTTGGCAGTTATCAACGAGGAGTCAGTAAATGAGCATGAAGTGTTTGATCATTGCCGCCGGCAAAGGAAGCCGGCTACGGCAGCAGGGTGATAGCAAACCCCTGGTTCCTATTCTGGGCTTACCCCTGATCGAACGGGTTATCCGCAGCGCCATAGAGGCCGGCACGGACGATTTTTATGTGGTCACCGGATACCAGGAGGAGCTAATTCGCGTCTTTTTGGCCGGTTTGACCGGGCGCCTGGGGTGTCGCATCACCCCTATTTTTAACCGGGATTGGGAAAAAGAAAACGGCTTTTCGGTGCTAAAAGCCAGGGAATACCTGCAAGAGCCATTTTTGCTGCTGATGGCCGACCATCTCTTTGATCCGGCCATCGCCCGTGAGTTGATGGCGCTGCCTTTATCCGACGGTGAAATTGCCCTCGGTGTTGACAGAAATACTCGCAACTCCTTTGTCGATATGGAGGATGTTACCCGGGTAAAAACCAATGGCGGTAAGATACTCAAAATCGGTAAGGATTTGACGGACTTTAATGGTTTTGACACCGGCATTTTTAAGTGTACTCCCGCTATTTTCAGTGCGTTGGAGTGCAGCGTAAAGCAAAATGGTGACACCACCCTGTCTGCAGCG
>JAAETJ010000163.1 GCA_024228495.1 bacterium
CGGCAGGTACAGTTGCCATTGCCGTTTGCAAAACCTGCTCAATATCTTCATACAATGTCGCTGCCAATAGCGCCGGTTTGTCAGGGAAATGAACAAATAATGTGCCCACGGCAATACCCGCTTTCTGCGCGATGGCGCGAATGGTGGTTTTGTCGAAGCCGCGCTCTGAAAACAACGTGCAGGCAGTTTCGATGATTAACTTTCGGGTTTCTTCTTTTTGTTGAGCGCGACGCCCTTTTGTTTTTGTCATCTCAGTTTCCTTCGCTTCCATTTTTCAAGGCGGCTTCCGCCGCAAATATTCCCGACATAGCCACGGAGCTTATGCCAAATCCCGGATACGTTGTTTGCCCAGCTAGATACAATCCAGAAATCGGCGGCTGGTTGGAAAATTGCATTCGGGGGCTGGCAGCGGGCGACAATCCGTACAGTGCGCCGCGATACAGGTGCATCCCTTGCTTAAAATCTTTGGGGCTGCGAACCCGTTTAGCCACGATATTCAACTTATGTCGGCGGGATAATGCTTCGATAGCTAAAGCGGCCACTCTTTCCTTCCTCTCTTCATCCCAACTATTTACATTGCCACCGTTGGCGACAGGGATAAACATTTCCACAACAGAACCGCCAGACGGGGCCAGGTCGGGCATGGTCACAGTGGGGACTGAATAATTAAGCCATCTTATTCTGTCTTCTGTGAATGTAAAAACCTGCTGCTGATCGGCCATGAACGGCACAATGCCGTTGAGGTGGCTGGCAACGTCCAGCTTATTACGCAATCCGAGTTGGATGCTCAGGGCAGTGTGCGACAAGGGCGCATTTTGTGTCTTTTTGTGTGATTTGCGCGGCCTGTCTGCCGGCTTTATGAGCGAGGCAAAGGTGATCATGCCGCTGGCGGTAGAAATAACAGTATCCGCCTCGATGAAGCCATGTCCGGCAACCTGTACGCCTTGAACACGGCCGTTTTTAACCACAATTTGTTGTACATCCGCATTCAAAACCAGTTCGCCACCCTGGTCGGTTAAGCTCTGCTCCAGGGCTTCTGGAATTTTACCCATGCCGCCTTCGGGCAGATAAAGCCCCTCGCTCATCAGCGCAACCAGCCCAGGCATTAAAGAGATGGGAAGTCGTTCTGCCGACACCCCGGCAAAAAGCACCATGCTCGCTAAAGCGGCGCGCGCCGACTTGTCAGATATGCTGGCGTTTAATTCAGATGCTATCGTGCCGCGAAATTTAGGGATGTGTCGCCACGCTTTAACAAGTAAGCGAGGCAAAGAAAGAGGGTGGGTTAAGATGTCATTGGCAAAAAGTTGGCGCACAGGTTCCCATTTTTCGACCATCTGGTGTAGTTCCTGTTGCAACAGAGCC
>JAAETJ010000164.1 GCA_024228495.1 bacterium
AATAAGAGATTAATTGGCTGCGTGGTTTAGTCATTGGGTTCACTCCTTGAACGGTCTACTTACAGGCATACTACCGGAATGGTGTTAGGGTGTCAAAATAGAGTGTGTGTCCTACACGGCTCTGCAAATACGCTCGGATCGAAAGCTGGCGCACTGGTTTGAAGTTTCTAGGTGGATACGTCTTGCGTGAGGAGCCGTGTACGGACCCGTACGCACGGTTCTGTGGGCAGACGGGGGCTTCGGCTCCCTCTGACCCGATCAAAACATGAGCCATTAAAAAGCCTCTCGCAAGCGAACGGTAGTTTTACCACCCGCCGCCGCCGCCGCCACCACCGCCGCCGCCGGAAAATCCACCGCCACCACTGGAACCGGAACTCGATGGTGGGCTGGCAGTTGCCATGCCACCAGATACCGAACTCACAATACCAGATGTGGTGGCTGCAAAATTGCGGGAGTTCCAGTTTGAATGGCTTGAATACCAGTGCGGATGATAGGAATCAGCCGGTGCTTTTACCTTCGCCAGATGAGATGCAAACGCCGCCGACCAGGGTTCTTCCACCCCAAGCCCGATTGCATAGGGAAGCAGTTGCTCAAAGGTGTAGGCGTCAACTTCGGGTGCATCGTCCATATTCCACCGCTCGGCTTCAGCGACAGATAAATAGAGCTTGAAGCCTTCAACCTCATCCATAATCTGTTTGCCGTGCACAGTTGGTGCGCGCATTAAATGCATGAAGCTGACATTCATAATGCCGAGAGCGATACAGCAATAGGAAACCCACGCGGGCGTTTCGTCCAACCCAAGCGGCACGATCACAGTAAACAGCATAAGAACACCGGCAATGATTGTGAACACAATGCCCCAGAGTCTGGAACCACCGCCAGGAATCCAGTTCCACAATCGCCTCAGGCCCATTGACCCCAAATAAGCACCAAGAGCAGCCACGGCTGTCAGCCCGATCAATGGTATCAATGCAAATTCATCCATCTGCAAGAGAAGAGATATACCAATTACGACAATCGATGCGACCATCCCGATGATGAACCAGCCGTAATTATCTTTGAAAAACTGGTGCTCATGCTCTTTCAACAATGCAGTCTTGAACGCTTGTCGCGAACCCTGCACAGCCGCGTGATTGGATTGTTTGAACTTGATCTTATCCCTTGAGCCAAGAAGATGGTCGATCAAAGCCTGTTCGCCAGGTGGTAACTCACCAAATTTCCGCATGTCGCCCTTTTTAACAACGAGATCGTCCTGGGTGTCGTCAATGACGATGCGGTTTTTAACTGCCAATGACACAAGGGCTGCGATATAGGCTTTTGAGACCCGTAAACTGGCTGATTTAAACCCCATAAAATGCAAATAGGAAGTCACCGCGGGTGAAAGACCTTCCGGCGGTTTGAAGCGCGGGAAAATTACTCCGCCCTCCGGGTCGCGGCCAACCCAGCGCCACATGACGTAAAAATAAGTAGCGACCCCCATGGTCCCCGCTGCTAGAAATACAAACCCGATATTGTCCCAAATTCGCCAGAACCATCTAACAAATGCGGAAGGTTCCGCCAATACATCCTTGGGCCAGCCAACAGCAACTGTCAGACCCTCAAAAAGGTGCAGAGGTTTGATGGTCTTAAAAACCATCTCATTCTGGCCAACAGATCTTGCCGTATAATCACTGTTCTTCGAACCATAACGTCCGACGAAAGCAGATTTATTGATAATTTTAGCATTCGTTGGCAAGGAAATACGGGCGACTACCTTGTCAATTGGAAAAGCCCAATTGTTGCCGGTCACATTCCAGTATAACTCGTCATATTCCCTGAAATATCTTATCTGTCGATCGGTTTCATAGGTAATCTCGTATTGATAGATACCTGGCTTTAAGTAGACATCTTTTGACCCGATATAAGTTCGTGTGTGGTCGCCATAGCCGGTTTGGTGATAGGGTTCTGCTTTCCCGTCCCGTTTGATTGAAACAATATCAAAGCTGACATATCGGCTATACCCGCCCTGATCTCGATATCTGACAGGGAAATCCCGGTATATTCCGCGTTTGATGTTACGCGATTCGGCACGGACTTTGACAATTTCACGCACTAACAGCGACCCGTCATCCTTAAGAGTGATGGTTGAATCGAATAGCAGAATTCGTTCTGCAGCAATGCCCGGTGAATTTAGTGCAAAGAATGATATTGCAATCCACAGACAAAACTTGACAATTACTGTTTGCAATTTTGCGATGACCATCAAAATTCAACTTTTGGCAGTTCGCGCGAATGCTTGCTGTCAATTTCAAAAAACTCGGCCGAACGAAATTGAAACTGGTTGGCAATCAAATTAGAAGGAAAAGACTCAACTGATACATTCATATTGCGCACGGCGCCATTGTAGTAGCGGCGTGACAACTGTATCTGGTCTTCGATTTCTTCCAGAGAATTCTGAAATTCCATAATGTTTTCATTGGCTTTCAATTCCGGGTAGTTTTCCATAACCGCAAACAGTTTGAGCAGGCCACCCGAAAGCGCGCCTTCCGCCTTGGCCCTGGTTTCAGGGCCTTCATTTTGCGCTCCATCAGCCTTGGTCCGCATTTTTGTTATGTCTTCGAGCAGGTCTTTTTCGTGCGCCATATAGCCTTTCACAGCGGCTAACAGGTTCGGAATCAAGTTGGACCGGCGCTTTAATTGCACATCAATTCCACTCCAGCCCTCATTCACCATCTGCCGGTTTTTCACCAGCTTGTTATAGAGCGAAATGGCGTAAATGGCGATCAGGACAACAATGCCAAGAATGATCCACGTGGTCATATATAAGGCCTCCAAAAGCAAATCTGCCGCATTGGCGGAAAACGAACTATTGAATACTACCTTAACCGCAATGAATTCAAAAGGATATTCAGTTTTGCAGAATCAGCCTTTTAAGGAGGAGCGTGGTAAAGGACATGAAATATTTTATTCAGGGCTGGATGGCGCATTATGGATGTGGACTGAAGTACGATGATGCAGTGGAGCTTGATGGGTGGATTAGAAGACGGCTTAGAATGTGTTATTGGAAACAATGGTGTAGACCGAGGAAAAGAATCCGGGAACTGATCAAATTGGGTGTCAGAAAACGGGAAGCCATCAATTTAGGGCTATCTCGCAAAAGCTACTGGCGACGCTCGAAAACCTTGGTTACCAATGCTGGATTAAACAATGCACATTTCGAAGAGATCGGACTCATCTGTGTGCGCACGCTATGGTGCAAGATTCATCATCCGGTTACGACCCGATAGACACTTGATATGAATTCGATTTGCCCGATGAAGTATCTCGGTTAATACCTGGCCAGGCGCCGTATACGGACCCGTATGTACGGTGCTGTGGGAGGGGGCTACTTGAGTAGCTCCCTATCCCGATTAGCAGCTTTTTCTTCAAGTCGCTCAACTAGCCAAAGTTTAATTATAGATTGACGTGTTACACCAACACGACTTGCCTCTCTATCTAGTGAATCAATTAC
>JAAETJ010000165.1 GCA_024228495.1 bacterium
CATTGCCAGTGCCTGTATTCGAGGGATGATGTAGCCGGGGCTCGCATTGCAGATGACCGGAACTTTACCCATCGATTCCAGCAGCGCCTTGAGGTCGCTGACTACCTGCTCGTCGGTATGCCTGGCCGGAGAAATTTCCACCAGCGGCACAAGATATGCAGGGTTTAACCAGTGGGCATTCAAAAAACGTTGAGGACCGCTGACATATTCCTGCAGGGTATTGGACAAAAAAGTCGAAGTGGTGGATGCCAATATCGCATCCGCTTTCATATGTTGCGTGGCAAAGTCAAGCGCCAGTTTTTTCAGTTTCAGAATTTCCGGCACGCACTCAAATACATAATCAACCGCGTTCAGTGCCTTTTTTGAGCGCTCACCGGTGCAAAATTCGATGCGGTTTGCCACTGTTTCAACCTCGGATGCATCCAGCATGCCGATATCCGCCAGCATCGAAAGTGTTGCGCCAATTTCTGCCATGGCAGTTTCACCATATTGCGTGCTGGCATCGCCATTGCGTTTTTTCATATCGATCAGGAATACCTGATGACCGGCATAGGCAAATACAATTGCGATTCCGCGACCCATCCGCCCGGCACCAAGTGCTGCAACTGGTGAGACTTTGGTCATCACCACCCCTCTTTCAGCAACGTCTGCAATTGTGCTGGTGACATGGAGTGCAGACCTGCCTGTTCAATCGTGCGGCCGGTTTGACGGAAATCTTCACCGCAAATTGCTGACGCAATAGCCAGCAACCCGCTTGC
>JAAETJ010000166.1 GCA_024228495.1 bacterium
CCAATCGTGCCCCCACAAAAAGCCGGCCCCCAACAGACCGCCCAGTAGGCCGAAGGGAACGGCCGTTAGCAAATCAACGCCGTTGCGGGGCGCGGTGTAGGGTAGAAAATCGTAACTGATGCCCAGCGTGTCGCCCGCCAAAAGCAGCGTAACCAGCAGCCCAGACAGCCCGGCAAAGATGCCGGGAATCATCGTCCAGGAGCGGGGCAGTTCTGTGCCATCGGCTGACTCCAGAGGCAGGGCGGCGCTGCCAAGCGGCGAGCGAAAGAATGCGCCCAACGCGCCGCTGACGCTGAAGTAGGTGAAGGCATAGGCCTGTTGGGCTGTCATTTTTAGTTTTTGGGCGACGTAGGTTCCCAAACCGCCCGCCAGCCCGATGAGCGCAGCTTCGGGGCCTAACGCGCCGCCAAAGGAGAGCGAAATCAGGGAGATGACGACACCATGAGGCACATGGGCTACGTCAAAGCCGCCATTGGTACGCACATCTTCCAGCGCGGTCTTCATCGGTTTAGGCCAATCGCCTAGAAAATGCTGTCCCAGCCCGACGAGCAAGCCGCCAATGGTGCAGATCAGCAGGGTGTAGAAGCGGAATTCGCCTAGTTGATGGGGAATCTCTTCCCAAATGAGTTCGACCAGCCAATGTTCTACCAGCAGGAAAACGGCCGTTGCCAATCCCACCACTGCGCCCAAAATTATTGCGTAGAGAATGAGTTCATAAAAGTTGCGATTCGTGAGGGTTTCTTTATCAATTCGTCCCGATGATGCCATTTGATTGTTGTCCTCCATTTATTTACGAACCGATGTTAATCCAATCCTGAAAAATGTTCAATCATCTGTTGGCTAACTTCTTTCGATTTATCGTGTAACACCCAATGGGTAGCGTCTGCAAATGTGGCTAAACGGCCGTTATCACAAAGCTCAACACTCAATGGTGCCATTTCGTAACTGATATGGGGATCTTGCTGCC
>JAAETJ010000167.1 GCA_024228495.1 bacterium
GTTGCCGGACCTCTAATTGTGATGACCATTGCAATTATTTGTCCGAGCAAAGGCGCGTAAAGCTCCTCAGAGCGGGTGCCGATTCTCGCGAGCCGTGACGATTTTGTCTTTTAGATATGTCTCGGGGTGAGTAGGTTTGTCGGGGGCATGTCCCCCGGCGAGTGGCGAAACTAACGCAGCAAAACGGCGCCCAACCAGGCGCTGTTTTTCATTATTTTCCATGGGAAGCATGGAAAACGACACACATAGAAAAGAACTCAGGTTGAACACTGAAGCTTTTCTATAAGGCATTTTGGAGTACCGCAATAGAGATATAAGCAAATGTTGTGGATGAGAAATTATGAAAGCGTTCCTGGATCATTTGATTTAAGCTGCTAATCGTTGTTCACCGGCTTCTTCTCCATCGACGAATTGCACGCCGGTGAGCACCTTGATTAGTAGCTGTGAGCCGTTGAGTCTACGCCAGCGTTTTTCAGCCTCTCGGCCCAGCTTGTAGACCATCATAAGTGTGGCTTCGCGACTGCCACAGCCCTTCGTCTGACGCGTACGATGGCGCACTGTAGCGAAGGTCGATTCGATCGGGTTCGTTGTACGAAGGTGCAGCCAGTGGGTCGCTGGAAAGGCATAGAATGTGAAGAGTACATCTTTGTCTTTCTCCAGGCACTGGCACGCTTTCGGATACTTGTCCTGGTAGAGTTTTAGAAACTGTTCGTAGACCGATAGTGCATCCGCCTTTGTCTCCGACTGGTACATCTCATGCAGTTTTTCCTTGGCCCGTGGCTGGATCTTCTTTGGTAGCTTATCGAGCACATTGACTGTTTTGTGCACCCAGCAGCGCTGATGTCTTGCTTCTGGATACACTTCTTCAAGCGCCTTCCAGAAGCCCAGCGCTCCATCACCCACGGCCACTTCTGGACCTTGATCTAGGCCACGATTCTTTAAATCCAACAACAGCTCTTTCCACGAGAGCGTGCTCTCTCGCTCCCCATCAATCAAACCTACCAATTCCTTCTTCCCATCAGCTGTAGCCCCCATAATGACCAGCATACAGGGACGGTCATTGCTCAGTCGTACGTTGAAATAGATGCCATCAGCCCACAGGTAGACGTATTGTTTACCTGCCAGGCTACGACGATTCCAATGCCCATATTCCTCCATCCATTGTTCTTTGAGCCCGACGATCACAGAAGCCGAAAGACCTTTTACTCCTTCACCCAAAATTGCCCCAAGTGCTTCGCCAAAATCGTTCGTTGAGATTCCCTTCAAATACAATACGGGAATCAGCGCTTCGATTGAGGGAGAGCGGCGCATATAAGCTGGCAATATACTGCTGGTGAAACGCTCACCTTCCCGGCGATCATGGACCCGAGGCTTCTTCACCGGCAGCGAACCCGCTCCTGTTTGAACCAAGCGCTCAGGCAGATGGCCGTTACGCACCACCAGACGATATCCGTTATCATCGCGAAGATCCTGATGGGATTCAATGTATGCCGAAACCTCGGCTTCTATGGCTGATTGCAGCATCTTGCGGGCTCCTTCTTGAACCAATTGATCAAGTACACTACGCGCCGATTCATGGGCTCGACTTTTAAGGTCAATTACTGTAGATTTAGCATCAAGCATTGGCGTGTTCTGATTGTGCCTTCTTGCCGATTCACTGTCGGCATCTTAGGCGATTTATAAAGCAATCAGGATACGCTTTTCTTTTTGCTCATCCACAACTTTCCAATATACCTCCCGTTCCTGCTGCGAGAAGTCTATCACACATTAGAGTGTCCACGGTAACAA
>JAAETJ010000168.1 GCA_024228495.1 bacterium
ATAGGCAGGATCAGGCGGCTTGCCAAACAGCCCGCGGGAAAATCGAACCGTATTGAAAACCGTTTCAAAAGGCTCCAGTGCAATATCCTGGGGAACCAGGCCAATGATGTCACGTGATCGGCGATAATCGGAAATTGTGTCATGGCCATCAACTGTTACATCCCCGCCCGATGGCGTAACAATGCCGCAAATGACCGAGATAAGGCTTGTCTTTCCCGCGCCATTGGGTCCCAGCAAGGCGAGTATTTCACCGCGCTGAATGTCGAGGGACACATCTATCAGGGCTTTATGCCCGGTATCATAGGTCTTGAACAGATTTTTGATGGATACAATAGAAGACATTTGAAATACTTTTGATCCAGGTAAGGGACCAGCCAAATTTATTAAATATAGATGGTAAACCGGCAAGGATATTCAAGGCCAATATTTTTACAAGTCAGCGACGCGATCTCCTTCCACACAAACATTTATTGGCCTGCGAAAAGCCCTATCGCCATAATCGATCTATTCATCATGCCAAAGTCTGAAATTCTCAGACCGCGCAAACAGTTTTGGCACAGCAATTTCTCCAGTCAATGCACGTGCAGCCCAGGCACTGGCACAAAAGTGGCGACCGGCACCAAATGCAATGGAATGAGGATGATCCTGTCAAATTTTGATCTTGATAGCAGGCTTGCAATTCACAATAACCCGCAGGCGCCCTGACCGGTTCACGAATGGATGCCGTCGGCCTTGCCCATGATCAGCACCCAGTAATGCGTGTAACGCGGATTTCTGCCCGAGGTGTTGAAACCATAGGCCAGTCCGGCAATCGTATAATGGCGTTTCAGCATGTTTTTGCGGTGGCCGGGAGAATTGAGCCAGCCTTTAAGCGCATCATCAACCGAGCGATAGCCAACGCCAATATTTTCACCGGAAGAATTATTGTA
>JAAETJ010000169.1 GCA_024228495.1 bacterium
ATGGTATTGGCGACAACGCTGCATAATCGGTCCGTTCGGGTAAAGGCCGTCGAGCAACAACATAATGGGCAGCCTGGGGAAAGCCTTTTTGATGCGCGAGGCAATCCGGTGAAATGCCTTTTGCTCGCAGTCTTGCTTGGTTGTCTGGTCATCGTCGGTGTCATATTCGAAAAACTCACTCATCAGCGCGATGACCATACCGTTGCGGAAACTAACGCTAGCCTCAAGGACATAAACATAATATTGATAAGCTTGCTCCTCGTCGCTGTCGGGATCGACACTAGGTCCCATTCTACGTTGCAGCAGGTTTTCATCCCAAAGGGTGGAAAAGGCGATCTTCTGGCTACCATCGATGGCCATGGGGTAGCTGTTATTAATCAAGTAGCGGGTGAACTTTTTATTGCGAATAAGACGATTGACCAGTTCGACGTGCGCCGCTTCGATCTGGCTGACGTCAATGCGACACAACAGTCGAAACAGCGTATCGGCATGGGGGAGCGCATCGAGTTGCGGAAACAGCAACCGCAGGTTGCCCTCGAACACAGGCCGGGTGATCTCCCTGTTGGCTTCGCGCCGGGAGCTATATTGGAAGACAAAGACCAGGATCCCATAGAGCATCAGAACAGTGAGCCGGTGTTTTAACTTTTTGGGGTTTCTTGGGTCCGGGATCTGACCCAGGCGCTTAAGCAAATCAGGCATCAGCTGCTGCATGCACCGGACTATCCCGGTGACC
>JAAETJ010000170.1 GCA_024228495.1 bacterium
AAGATAACGACATAGTTTTTCTCGGGCTGTGCATCAAGGTAGGAGAGAAGCGCCACCATGCCCGGACGCTTCATAAAATCACCGCCGCCGGTAATGGTATCTGGAAACGCCGCTTCAACCTCATAGCCTTTTGCGCCCGCAAATTCACGGCATCTGGTTTCTTGAGATTCAAGTCCGTGACCTTCCTCTTTCTGGCTTTTTGAGGAGACCCTACAATAAATCAATGCTTTGATTGGTTGTGCTGTCATTTGGTGCTCCTTTGCTCATTGATTTGTTGTACACGGTCTTGTCGGGTAGCGGCGCGATTACCACGCGCCTTGTTTCCAAATTCTCCCAGATTGGTTTTTCGTTTGGTAGAACTACACTCTACCACAGAACCTGCATCCAATGGGCCTGAATTGGGTTTATCATCAATGCGCTCACAACAATCTGCGGTGGCGAGTTGTGCAGGATGAATACCAAAACCCAGATCAACAAAGCTGACAACAATGGACCAAAGCGCTTCGATAGTTTCGCGCTTTTCAGCTTCACTCAGATTGCTGCCTTCAAGATATTGACCATACAGGTCCCAATCTATCGTCAGTGCGGGTGCAGGAGTTGTGGCTCTGGCTATCGCGTTTGTGTTTGTTGATCCGGTCGTGGTACTCTTTGTCATGCTTTTCTCCGTATTTGCTCATCTCCAATTTGTCATTCTCTAAACGAGAACATAAAGGGAACAAATTATCCTTTTATTCCTAAAATTGCAAGGAATATCTTTATTTTACATAGAGTTAAGGCGATTTCAGCTTTCGGTCCTAACCCCGTTTTCGGGTCAGATTGCCTGATTGTTGGTAATTTGCAGTTTGATTTTGCATTCCGGTTTCTCTGGCAGTCTGTCTACTGACCTCTTTGGTCGGGGCATGATGGGATTTTTCTGCCGCTTTACCAGTTTCATAAAGTTCAACGCCTTCAACTTCACGATAAATGGTTTTCATCATTTCCTTGGCTCCACGCTCGGTGATGTTGTACTGTTTGGCCATATCCACAGCAGCGCGGTCATAGGCTTGATAAAAAGGCATCGTTTCGCCATTCTTGATCATGCCCTCGATTGAACGGGCGTGATGAAGCGCTTGTTCCTGCCCGACATCGCGCAAGGTATTTTCTCGCTCCAGCAATCCTTCACGCATATGGTTCATCGTTTCACCATAGCGTTCCTTGAACATATCGCGTAAAATGCTCTCGCCTTTCATTGCAAACTTTTGCGAACGCGCAAAGGCATGAGCATAATCTGTGAGCTTTTCACGAAAGCTGCCGGATTTGCGCATCGCTACGCGACAAGGCCCTTGACCCCGCCCCGTAAACCAGCGAACCAAAACCACATTCCATCAGTAGGCAGATGTTGCGTTTCGGAGTTGAAACGGGGAAGAATTTGCCTGTAAAGACTGCCTCTTCAAAGATCGGGCCTCGTGCTGCCTCATTACTCTGTCGAGGGTCTTTTGCAGTTCCTTATTGATATCAAGTGGCATGGAGTCGTCTCCAGTACTGGTCAAATTTGCATTTTGATTGGGCGATTTAGTATACTGCTGGTATGTTCATTTTCGAGGATATTCAGGATGTAAAAGAGTGGTTGGAACCGCTCGATTATTTGGCCTTTTGGAAGGCGGTTGAACCCTATGACCTTGTCTTGCAGGATCGTGATCATTGCGATGATCTGATCGCAAGCGGCAAGGTGGAAGCCACTCTTGTTCTTGAGGTGCTCAAAGGTCTGGCTGAGATGGAATTGGCGGATGCTTTTGGCCTTGAATGGCGTATTTATCAGCCATATATTTCCGCAACGCATTAGCCTTGCTCCTTGAACATACGAACCCAGCCGCAACGACCATTTTCTGCATCAACGGTAAAAGCCCATAAGGACCAACAAAAGTACAGGAGGTATAATGACGTTCAGCCAATGGATTGTACTGATTGCCATTATCCAAAAATCTATAGCTCCAGATGCCATGTGGCAGTCCATAGGTCACATAAAAGCCGTAGAGTGCGGCGGCACCAATGAGCCACAGGAACAGGCTGAGGTATTTCATTGAACGCATCATGAGTTTCCTTTTGGGTCGGGTAGGGTGATTGTCGGA
>JAAETJ010000171.1 GCA_024228495.1 bacterium
ACGCAGGTCTTCTTCCAGCATAGCGCGGGCCTGATCATCCAGGTCCTTGCCTTTGGTCGCCATGACGTTATCGCGGTATCTGGCGGTTTCCTGCGCGGGATCGATACGGCTGACGCTCAGGCCGTTTAGCCCGCCTGCCAGGGTTTCCATGATATGCGCCGCAGGGTCGGTCGTGGTCAACAACACTTCATGGCCACGCGCGGCCAGTTCCGTGGCTACGGCGGCGGCCATCGTGGTTTTGCCCACCCCACCTTTGCCCATGAACATGAGCAAACCTTTGCCGGGTTTTTCGACATCATCGACCAGCGCGCCAAGCGCGGGAAGATCCTTATCCGTCATTGGGTTGCTTTGTGCGCCCTCAACACCATCGGCTTCGCCGGCGGCAAAACGTTGCAACGCATCAAGGCCGACAAGATTTTCCGATCGCAGCGCAAATATCGTGCGCGGCAGGGTGGCCACTTCTGCTGTGGCTGCGGCGAGCGCATCGTTGTCACGCTGTAATAACGCCTCTGCCAAAGGATCGCCGCCGGTTTCCTGTGGCATCATTCCATTGATGGCCAGCTGCTGGTTTTCAATCCCTATTTCGGCCAGCTCTTTTGAGGTGCGTGCCACTTCATTCAGGGCAGACTGGCGCGGGCGCGCTACCAGGATAAGGCGCGTTAACGCGGTGTCGGATAAGCGCTCAACTGCCGTGGCATAGCGCGTGCGTTGTTTCTCCAGCCCCGCAAGCGGGCCAAGGCAGGATGCGTCACCCTTGCCGGCTTGCAGAAACCCGGACCATGCGCCGGGTAGTTTCAGCATGCGGATTGTGTGACCCGTGGGAGCGGTGTCGAATACCACGTGATTGTAGCGCGCCAGCAAATCGTTATCGGTCAAAAGCGCGGTGAATTCATCAAAGGCGGCAATTTCAGTGGTGCAGGCACCCGATAGCTGTTCTTCAATGCTGCGCAGCGCATCCGCTGGAAGAATACCGCGCATCGGCCCGACGATGCGTTCACGGTAGCCCGCTGCGGCCTCTTCAGGATTGATCTCGATTGCGTCCAGCCCCGACACATTGTCGATGGGGGTAATCTTGTTGCCAATACCGGTTTCAAAAACCTGGCCCACGTTAGAGGCTGGATCTGTGCTAACCAGCAAAACCCGGTGCCCCGCAGCGACGAGATTGAGCGAGGTGGCGCAGGCAAGCGAGGTTTTGCCAACCCCCCCTTTACCGGTGAAAAAAACAAATTTGGGCAGATCCGTGAACATGATTTATTCCGCTATTAAAGTGATGCCAGTAGAGTGATGCCAGTGGAGTGATGTAGTTCAGCAGCAGCTAGATGATGATTTTTCAGCATCGTTATCTTGCCCGCAGCAGCCTGTTGCGGAAGCTGATGCCTGGTCAACGGTCTGAGCAGCCGTCACGCCCGCCATATGTGCTAATTTCACGCGGTCGGGGTATTGTCCAAAAGATTGCATCTCATCATCCGCCAGAATAACCGGTAAACCCTCTACACCGGACTTTTCCAGAATGGATTTTACCTGTTCGTTTTCGGCGAATAAGGCAGGTTCTTGCGACAGGTTAATGCGTTTGACTTCAATCCCCTCGCTCTTCAACCAATCAAGGTCAGCGGCAAAATCCACCAGTTTTTGATCGATATCAGCACCGCAAATTCCGGTAGAGCAACACATGGCAGGGTCAAAAATTGTTAAAGTTTTCATTTATGGTTTCCTTAAGTCTTCGAAATACTATTGTTTTTTCTGAGGCGATACCCAGCAAACAGGCTCCCTATTTGAAGCTTCTGCATCGCTGTCCAGAATCAGGCCCAGAAAATCCTTAAAATGGTTTAATCGCAGGGGATTAAGCGAATAACAAACCCGTGGACGGGTAATTTCGCCGGTAATGATGCCGCTGGCTTTAAGAATGCGTAAATGCTCTGAAACGGTAGACTGGGCCAGACCGACCACGTCAACAATATCACCGCCGATGCAGCTTTTCTTGCTCAACAGCAAGCGGATGATTTGAACACGTGCCGGATGCGACAGGGCTTTGGCAATCAATGCAATATCATCGTCTGCCAGGTTGTTATCAACAGGCTCGTCTTTGGCCGGGCGGGACACTTGAGTAGAAGCATGCACAGCATTTATTTCCGTTTATATCGTTAATCGTCGATATACTATATAGAAACGGAATATTGTCCGCAAGTGGAATTGTAGTGCCCCAAAGGGCCGTATCGAAATATGTAATTTAAATTGGAGTTTTAGGCGCTTTCAGCCCTGTATTAATCACGACCGCAGCGGCACCCCGCGCTCTGCTATTGCCATTTTAGCCATATATAGTGAGTGGCACCCTCAATACCGGCTATGGTTTATTCAGCATCAATTCTTCATTTTGTATTGGTGGGAAATTTGAGCTATCCAGGTATTTAAAATACTCATCTAAATAAGGAAGCGGCCCGTCAGGACAAAGGAAAACACAAACAACGTCATCACTTTCATTGTCTCGCAATTCTTCAATTTTATTTTTTTGCTTTAATCCCGTCAGGTATTGCAACAAGCCTGCCAGTGCCAAACCTGAACTGGGACCCACAACGATTCCCTGTCTGCTGAGTTCCATGCTTAGTCGGTAGGACACGGTCGTCCGAACTCTCTCGATGCTATCGACATGTTTTTGCCAGTCAAATCCCACCAGCTTCAATAACTTTTCTGTCCTCACTCCTGGAACGTATTGGTCAGGTGCCCGCATGACGCCAACAATCTGCAGGGATTTGTTTTTGCTTTTCAAAAAACT
>JAAETJ010000172.1 GCA_024228495.1 bacterium
CGCAATCTTGGTCAGGGCACACCTCTCAAACTAAAGCGCGGTGTTAATGCTTTGCCCAGGGATGGCGGTCTGCTTTATGCACCGGCATTCCGTTGATCCAGTATTGTTGATTTCAGGCGGGCGTTTCAATGCCCGCCCATTTTCTCTAACAATTCAGTCTGATTATCTTTCTTATGCGACTGCCAGAGAAACTTAAACTCCTGCGCTACAGGCCGGTTTCGCCGGACCGACTACGTTCTTTTTTGCTCCAGTTTTTTTTCATGGCGCTTGTCGTGTGGGCAATTTATGCGCTGATGATCTCGACCCAGACTAAGCTTGAGGCGCTCGGCGTTGACTCTGGATTCGATTTTCTTCAACAGCGCGCCGGTTTTCCAATCAGTGTTTCCTTAATCGACTATACAGCTGATGACAGCTATGGCCGGGCATTTCTGGTTGGCGCCCTGAACACCATTTGTGCAGCAATTATCTGCATCATTCTTGCCACTATAATCGGTGTCGTGATGGGAGTTGCGCAGGTTTC
>JAAETJ010000173.1 GCA_024228495.1 bacterium
CCTGTCAACGCTTCGCCGCCCCCTTACGGGAAACCGACGCATGACTCGGGGCCACAGTTGATCGCTAATCTTTACCATGCGGGGACTTTCACCCCTTACTCTTTGCCGGCTTTTACCGGCGCTTTCGACTTGACCCCTTCTTTTTTCATTTCAAGCCCGAGGGATTCGGTAGCATTTACTGGAATTTTTGTTGCATATAGAACTTCCCTGTTTTGGCGTCGAGGATCATGCTGTTCTCTTCTGTCATGTCACCGAGGATATTCCAGTACGCGCCCTCATTTTTAGTGCCTTGGAGCATTATATGGAGCATCATCATCGCTTTGCCCTTCACCTTGAGCCCCTTTTTTTTCGCTTCAGCAATCACCTCTGTACTGTCAATAAAGTCTGAACTTACAGAATCGGTAAAACTCGCCGAAACATCAAGCGCCTGGACAACCTTGCCATCACTCACGTACACATTGTACCCCCGCTTTGCCTTAGACGAGTGGAACACATAGGTCCACTTGTCAGCAGTACCATCAGTGTTACCGGATAAGGTCAAAAGTTGAACAAGTGTTGCATCCGCCTTCCACTTTTTGGCACTCGCTTGCGCTTGTGCGAGGCCTGCCTTTGCCGTACTACCTGCTGCAAGAGCAGGGGATTGATAACATGTAATGACGAATATGGTGAAGATTGAATATAGAGTGAGTTGTTTCGCTCTCATTGTAGCTCCTCCTTTTATAGATTGTTTAGGACACGTTAACATTAGTAATTTGAGCATAATGCCGGGGTGTCCGGCCAATTGTCGTTACTAATGGCAGCTTGCTGCTAATTCGCAATGAGAATTGGCTGGTCGACTCCGTAGTTATCGAGGCGCGCAGCGTCTCGGTGAACATGGTGTTGGCCGGGTACCGGGCACCCCGGCATGATCAAGTCGCGTGGCTGTTTACGCGACTTGATCATGCCCGAGCTAACGGGCAAATTTGTCAGTGATAATGAGCTTGCTTGATTATCGCTGTAAATTTGTCGTGTTGAGCGATTGGTTCCCTAGGCGCGCAGCGTCGTAGGAGCCGATTGCTCGACACGGGTTCCCCGTTAGCTCGGGCATTCCCAAGGTGCTTTTGTGAGCGTAGCGAGCGCCTTGGGAACGCTGCGCTCTGCCGCCGCGGTTAGCGGTCGGCTGTAG
>JAAETJ010000174.1 GCA_024228495.1 bacterium
ACTATGATGAGAGAAGCGGCATCCCATCTCTGCGATCTCTTTGACTAACTCTGGATCTTCATCGGCGAGTTGCTGCATGTAGCGACTGTATTTTGCCAGCAGTATCTTGCCCTTGACCTTATCGCCGACCTTAATGCCATCAACGGCCATCTCTGGGCGCTTAGCTAGCATCTCGGTTGTGACAACAAAGTCATCTTCCATGATCGGTGCTGGGCCCTTCTCTTTAGCCAATTCGAGCCCTGTTTTCCAGCCTACTAAGGCCAACTCTTTGGTTACTTTTTCAGTGAACTCAAGGGAGTTTTCATCGCCATAAACCATACCTAGCATGGTCATGGATGAGCCTAATCCCAAATAGCCCATACCGTGGCGTCTTTTATGCTCGATCTCTTTTCGTTGCTCTTCTAAAGGTAGGCCATTTATATCCACAACGTTATCAAGCATGCGCGTAAATATAGCCACCACCTCGCTGAAGGCTTCCCAATCAAAAGAGGCCTTTTTGGTGAATGGTTCACGTACAAACTTAGTCAGATTGATCGAACCCAATAGGCAGGCGCCATAAGGAGGGAGCGGCTGTTCGCCACAGGGGTTGGTGGCTCGTACATTTTCGCAGAACCAGTTATTATTCATCTCATTTACTTTATCGATCAAGATGAAGCCGGGCTCAGCGTAATCATAGGTGGATGACATAATGACATCCCAGAGGCGA
>JAAETJ010000175.1 GCA_024228495.1 bacterium
CCATCAAAATCAGGATCGGCAAAGAGCTCGGTGGCTTTCTTGAAGTCCATAATGGTAAACCAAAGCTTGCCGTAGTCTTCATCGATACGGGTTCCACGACCGATAACTTGCTTGAACTTGGTCATGGATAGAATGCGCTGATCAAGCACTACCATTTTGCAGGTTTTGGCATCGACACCGGTACTCATAAGCTCTGAGGTGGTTGCTATCACTGGGTAGGCTTGTTCGGGGTCTATGAAGTTATCTAGCTCTGCTTTACCTTCGGCATCATCCCCGGTTATTTTCATGATGTACTTGCGGTTTTTGGCCACTTGTTCTGGGTTTTCATTCACTAGGGCTTGGCGCATGCGGTTGGCGTGATCAATATCTTGGCAAAAGACGATTGTCTTAGCCATGGGGTCGGTGGCCTTGAGGTGATCACTGATAATCTTGGCAACGAGTTGGGTTCGCTCTTCAATGACTAGAGTTCGGTCAAAATCGCTTTGGTTATAGATACGATCTGGGATCTGCTCATTATTTTTGTCATATTGCCCCTTTGTGGGTCGCCAACCCTGCAGGTCTTTGTCGAGATCAACACGCACCACTTTATAGGGGGCAAGGAACCCATCTTCAATGCCTTGCTTGAGTGAGTAGGTATATACCGGCTCACCAAAGTAGGTGACGTTGGATACCTCCTCAGTCTCTTTAGGGGTGGC
>JAAETJ010000176.1 GCA_024228495.1 bacterium
AATCACGGAAAAGCGATGCCCCAGCATGGTTGCCATCTTCATCGAGGCTTCTCCAATTCCAACCATGGGTTTGTTTGTCAATTCCTTCATAAGATCTAAATTGGGGTCACAGTGGCAGGCCACGATGAAGGCATCGTAGTCCGCTTCATGCCGCTTTAACAATTCAACCATTCCAGGCAGGGCCGTGGCGGTATCCTGATAAGTGTCTATAAATAACGGGGCACCCGGGGTGGATAGGCAATCCACATCAAAATCACCATCTGAATATTGTGTGGCCGAAGATAAAATGGCCTGTGACATTCGTTCATCGCTATTGGGATTGATGATGAGCAGTTTCATATGTTTCTTTTTACCGCGTTTAATCCTCTAGCCCGCATTTCTCGCCAGGGGGCGGGATGATCGCGCAGGGCTTTGAATCCACAAGGGATTTTCTGAAGGAGCGGAATAACAGTGCGTAACCCGCCTTAAGAAAATTCCTTGTGGATTCAAAGAACAAGCGAGGGCCCGCCATCCTGAGCAACCACTATCACCTGGTCCTCAAGGTCTGCCCCGGTCAGTTAGAAGACCTCTCCGACGACG
>JAAETJ010000177.1 GCA_024228495.1 bacterium
CGGGTGTTGTGCTCATGCCGCCATCAACCGTCAAAATAGTGCCGGTAATAAAAGCTGCTGCTGGAGACACCAGAAACAATGCCGCCCGGGCAATGTCGTCGGGTTTCGCCATGCGACCCAGCGGACATAAACGCTGCCAGCTCATGACACCTTCTGGCCAGTCGGCTTCAATCCCTTCTCTGGCAACCAGACCCGGCGCAATGGCATTCACCCTCAGCCCCTTTGGGCCATATTCCAGGGCCATCGATTTGGTTAGCATTTCAACGGCTGCTTTGGAAGTGGCGTAATGGCCATGACCCAAAGCCGGGCGACCAGCTTCTATCGATGAGATGTTGATGATTGAGGCCAAAGTTGAAAACCGGGATGGAATGCGACGGGCAAATTGTGTCGAGAGAGTAAACAATGCGCTGACATTGGTTTTCATCATATTGTCGAAATCCTGTTCGCTCAGGTCTTTCATGAAGGTGACGTCCTGACAGGCAGCACAGTTAATCAGGATATCGGGTGGCGACAACTGGCTTTCGATTTCATCGAGCAGTCTGTCAGCAAAACCGGACTGATTGACGTCGGCCTGAACTACACAATAAATGCCGTTGTTTTGTTGAATCAATTCAACGGTTTTGTCGGGTTTGTTGTGATGGTGGTGGAGCGCGATATCGGCTCCTGCCTGTGACAGGGAGATGGCGATCCGGGATCCAATAGTGC
>JAAETJ010000178.1 GCA_024228495.1 bacterium
ATGTAATGCCGCTTTCATCGGCGCAACTAAAAGTCATCATCGGGCCAAACAATAACTACGCGACCGATATCAATGCCGGAGCAAACCATATCCACAATACCAGCACTTTCAAAACATGCACGTTAAGCCATAGCCTGCCTGTGGACATAAAAACCATTGAACTGTTTCTTGATGTCGTGACGTCCCGCCATGCGGATATAATACTCAGAATAAAGGGCCTGGTGTTAACCGGAGAAAGCCCTGCCAGACCTCTGATAATTCAGGCAGTAAAATCAACTCTCACACCGTTTGACTGGCTAAAACAATGGCCCGGACGGCCTCAAACCCAAATAACCCTTATTCATGCGGGAACAGACAATGCGGTCTTTATTGACCTGTTCAACAGTGTAGTTGATGTGCCATCCATTGACCGGCCAGACAAGGCAGCATTAAGCGATAATCCTTTATCAATTACCGGACTTGGAAATTTTAACCCCGATTAGTACCAAAGACTGTTGGCTTGGATTGAACCATTTGACCGGCAAGCGATCCGGTCGAGATGACGCTGTAAATGAGCCGGTTCCCGATAGCGTCAATTTAACGCTCGATTACCGTAAAATCACGGATTGGGTTTTGCCGACATTTTTTCAAAACGGCGTAATTTGGATTCCTTGTCTACCATGTAATCGCGCGTCATCGGCAGAGTATCCTGGTGTTTTGTCATCTGAATTTTGAAAAAATATCGTTGCAGTTGCTAACAATAATGAGATTGTTTCATTGGTATTTATCTATGGCACAAAGGCTTGAACTGTCTCGCTGATCATTACTTATAGGTGTTGTTTTGTCACCAATTCAGCGCAGTTCAATAGCCTGTGACCTGACCGAAATCAGGCTATTGTTGGGAGTTAATAAATCATACCCGGCATTAAACCACTACCGACTGGCGTCGGTAGATTTATCTGAGTGGCTTTCCAAGTACTGAAGATGGGATGGTTGCCGCCCTCCCTTGACGGCATCAAATGTGCCAAGGTCGTGATCTATTGGCCACGAAACAGAAAGGACGGCAAAATGAAGGATATCATGATTGGGGTGGATTTGGCGAAAAGTATTTTCCAACTTCACGGGGCGTCAATGACAGGTGAACTTCAATTTCGCAAAAGGCTCACTCGGCTCCAATTTCAAAAATTCATGGCAAGTCACCCTCCTGCTATTGTTGTCATGGAGGCCTGCGGGAGTGCTCATTACTGGGCTCGGGAGATGTCCCGATTTGGCCACGTAGTGAAACTGATTGCGCCACAATATGTGAAACCTTTTGTTAAACGGCAAAAGAATGACGCAGCCGATGCAGAAGCCATCGTAATTGCAGCGCAACGACCAGAAATGCGCTTTGTTGATCCTAAGTCGAAAGAACAACAGGCTCGTGCGTGCTTGTTTCGTAGCAGAGAACGTCTGATTAATCAGCGTACAGAGTTAGTAAACGCACTGCGATCTTGTCTTTATGAACACGGCCAAATCGCGCCGAAAGGGATCAAACATCTCTATCGCATTCAGCGCGTTGTAGAGGACCCCGACAGTGACCTTCCCGCGCTGATCCGCGAGGAATGTCAGGACCTGCTTGACCAGATCAGTGAGAAGACCGTGCGTATAGACATGAAATTCAAGAAAATACAAAGCCTCGCCGCTAAAACGGACACAGCGCGTCGATTGCAAACGATGCCAGGAATAGGTCCTTTGACCGCGTTGGCCGTCGAGGCCTTTGCACCAGCGATGGAAAGCTTCAGAAGTGGTCGGGGTTTTGCAGCCTGGTTAGGGTTGGTTCCTCGACAAAATTCCTCAGGCGGCAAGGATCGGTTGGGGCGTGTCTCGAAGGCAGGTCAGGCCGATATTCGTCGACTCCTGATCATTGGTGCAATGTCGAGATTGAACTGGATGGGACGACGATCAATCCGCGAAGGATCATGGCTGGCGCGCTTGTCGACAAGAAAACCGAAGATGCTTGTGGCGATAGCGTTAGCAAACAAAATGGCACGTATGATCTGGGCCATGTTGACAAAACAAGAAGATTATAGAGATCCGATGTCCACTATCGCAGCATAAAACCATTGTCGTGAAAACTCGACAGACATCGGAAACGTTAAGGAGTAAGAAGGCGACGACCTGAATGGGCGCAATGATCGAACAGATCTGGATGAGGAAAACCAGTTCGTACTTCTGAGCATAATAGCTCGCACTGAAGATTTGGACCTGATCCGCTGATCACCATACCGGCCAGCAGCTATTTGAAAAGCCGCACATAAAGGCCTGACACAAGACCGCACTCGATTAAATCGTCAATAAAGGAAAAAACCACTTGCTTCTTGGGCGGCAACCACACAAGTACGAAATCTTCTGTAACGGCACCATTGGTGGTCGGAAAATACCCCCTGCCCCAAAAGTGCCTGCCCCGGTATCGCTTCTTCAACTGCGGGAATTCGCGCTGCGCCTTGTGTGATAAGCGCCCCTTCATCCTGCGCATCAAATCACTCACTGACAGACTTGGCGGGGTCGACACGAACACGTGCACGTGATCGCTGGCCAGCACTCCCTTGATAATCTCGACCCGGTTCTCGCTACAAACCTGCCGGATAATCTCGCGAATACGCAACCGAATATCACCTTGCAAAACCTTATAACGATACTTGGTGATCCACACCAAGTGATAGCGATGGTAAAACGTGCAGTGCTTGCCTTTTTCGTTGCCGTCTGGAA
>JAAETJ010000179.1 GCA_024228495.1 bacterium
CGATGCGTTGGGGGGTTTTCAAGGCGCCCCCTGGAATAAAAGCGTGCGGAAGTGTTTGCTCAGCGGATAGCCCCAGACCGATTTTATAGAGCGGTTGACTTTGTTGGTGTGATCATTTTTACCCCGGCCGGTGGTATCGCCCAGATAAATCCAGTTGGCGGCTTTATAGCAAGTGCCGGCAAAGCGCTGTTTGTCCACAAAAGTTTCAAGGTAATAGATGGGATGGCGGTAGACTGCCTGCCAGTCTTCACAGACAATTTTAGCCACGCGAGCCAATATGTGCGAAGCCAGGCAGCGAACCCGAACCCAGGGCAGTATTAAAAACCGGGTATTGTAGGCCAGCAGATGAATATGTGCTTTTCGGCTGTGTGCCGACCAGCCGATAAAGCGGTCCCGGCAGCCGATATGACGAGGGGCTGAAGACCAGGCCAGACAGGCAATGGGTCTTTGCTGACAATAGACGATATACTTAAGCTGTTCACCGACCGGATGACAATAGCCCAGATAGTGGTAGTGTTCGATCAGACTGTTGAACAGCTTCTCGGACACCGTGCGGCGAACCTGAGAAAATCGCAAGGGTTTGATCTCAGACAGTTTGCCATCAACACGGCTTTGATCAATTGTGACTTTCGTCGGCTTTGTGCGGTTGACAAACGGGTTGTTGACATGATGCTTTTTGGCCGGCAGTCGGATATGCCCGGCGCGGTGAAGTTCAAGCATCAAGCCGCGGCACACCATATCTTTAAGGGCCCCGTTGGGCTGAACCCAATTCCAGGCTCGGCAAAGCTTTTTAGATAAAGCCCAGCGGCTATCGCTGGGATTTTCACCGATTAATCGATTGATAAACGCGACATCATCGCTGGTGAGCAGCTTGCCCCGATATTTGAATTGCAAACTCATAGGGGCAACATAGCACACTACGGATCGGAACGCAAGTTTGTCGGGTCAATTTTTTAAAGATTTCTCAAGGGGTTTGAATAAAGGTGCCACACGTGCCTTGTCAAGCTCGCCGTTCCAGATTAA
>JAAETJ010000180.1 GCA_024228495.1 bacterium
GCTTCAGATGGTGGAAACCTGCCAAGAATTTTAGAAGGTGAGAACTGGCTGGCAGGTTCTAGCGGAAATGCGGGAAGAGTGCCAGCGCAAATTGCTGAGCAATTGTCGGGTAGAAATTTTAGCAATTTTGATCATTTCAGAAGGGAATTTTGGCGAGCAGTTGGCAATGATCCGGTGTTGTATGGGAGGTTTAGACAGGATAATATTGACCGTATGCAAAGCGGAAGAGCTCCATATTCAACTGAAACTCAACAGGTCGGAGGGCGCAATAGATACGAGCTTGATCATTTTCAAGAGCTGCAATTTGGTGGAAGCGTGTATGATATGAATAATCTTATAATACGCACTCCCCTAAACCACATAAGAGGAAGATGATGTCAGATACAGAGTTAACAAATGAGGCCAAGAAGCTAATTGCAGAATTGTTGTTGTTGAATGCAACAAAAAAACGAGAGGATGAGATAAACAGGAGACTAAGTCAGATTTGTCCGGACCCAGCTTGGTCAGATTGGATATTTTACTCGGATGAATACCGTAGATCAGATGGCAGAGCCGATATTGATGCTGTAGTAGAGAAAATCTTTAGCTATAAACCTATACAGCTTTAACGAAATTACGAATAATTCGATTTTGATCATTTTAGAAGGGAATTTTGGCGAGCAGTTGGCAATGATCCGATGTTGTATGGGAGGTTTTCTTTAAGCAATCAACGTTTGATGCGTTCAGGACAGGCTCCATTTGCAAATGAAACACAACAAGTAGGTGGCAGGCAGAGATATGAACTGGATCATTTTCCGTTGGACCTACAATTTGGTGGCAATGTTTATGATATGAACGGTATTATAGTTCGTACTCCATTAAATCATATTCGAGGTCGATAGAATGACGAAAGAGAAAGACGAAGCCCTAATGCTTCTAACAAAATTCTATAGTGAAATTAAATCGCTGAGCGAAAAGCAAGTTGACGACATATTTCTCAGGTTAAAAAAAATTTCTCCTGATCCAGAAATATCAGACTATGTTTTCTACCCACCAAACGGAGTTGAAATGACGCCTGAAGAAATAGTCGAAAAAGCTTTCAGCTACAAAGCAATCCAGCTTTAGTTCTCTTCGACCATTTCAGAAGGCTGTTGGAAATGATCCGGTGTTGAATGGGAGGTTTTCTTCAAGCAATCAAAGTTTGATGAGGGATGGCTATGCTCCTTTTTCGACACTGAATCAAAGAGTAGGAGGAAGGGTGAAGTATGAACTTGATCATTTTCAGGAGCTTCAATATGGTGGGAGTGTTTATGATATGAATAATTTAATAATTCGTACACCACTAAATCATATCCGGGGAAGGTAGATGGAATTAAAGATAAAACTAAACAAACTAATTCATGAGCTTATTTCTATGCCAACAACAGAAAAGAAGCAGGATAAAATTTTTCACCAAATAGATGGACTAAGTCCAGATCCAGAATGGTCAGACTATATATTTCATTCAGAAGAATTTTATAATAAAGCCAATACACTCAATGTTGATGCGGTTGTAGATAAAATTGTTAGCTATAAACCTATTCAGCTTTAATGAAATTGTGGTGCGTTTGACCTGCACTCTCTGCAGGACACGGGCGAGCGCTCGAATAGTTCTGTCGGGCTGGGCATTGGGAATTACAGTAACCGAATTAATTTCAACGAAGATAAGTGAAAAATGGTAGAAAATCAGTTAATTCGGTTACTGTCACCCTAATTCTCACCATAATCCGCTCCTATTGCCTAGTTAAACTTGAGATAATTACCTTAAATGCCTTTACTCCAATCACAGAAACCGCTGACACAACTCCGTATTTTACAAACAAAATAATATATGCAGGAATTAAATACCTATTTAGTGCAGAGAAACTAAAACACCCTTCTAATCCACAATATCCACCATGACCTCGAAATTGGATATGAAACCATAAAGAAAACAATGCCGCCAAGGCAGATACAAGAAAGCATAGTGTAAATATTTTTCTTGTAGAATCCCCAAAAACTACTATTGCGATATAGGATATCGTCAGAACTAAAAATAATATTGCATTTACACTCATTACCCGAGCCTTTTTTCAATAGTTACGGTGTAGTTACGGTAATGGAATTACGGTGACAGGGAATTACGGTGACAGTAACCGAATTAATTGCGATTTGTTAAATATGGATATAGTCTCATGTTTAATAAAATACGATAAAGAGTCGTGGGACAGCGAGATGTACTTTATTAATGGTGTCGGCAAATTCGCTTGTCAGGCAGGCAAAAAAGAAGGGGGTACAGACGCTTGATCCGCCAATTTTGCGGTATATTGGAGAGCTTTACAATAATATTGTAAAGGCTGGTCTGGCTTTTCAGTCAAATCATCCTTTGCCGCCTCAGAATAATCTTAGCTGCTGCACATGAAATTCCCGCAGGTATGTTGCATGACCCTCTTGCTAGCCGCGCATGCTGACCAGCACTTCTTTGGTTTCGCGATAATAAAAAGGCGCCAGCACCAGGGCATAAACCAAAGCGCCAAGCAAAACGCTTGCAATCAGCCCCATGATAGTCATGGGAAAAGGCAGCAGTTTTATCGCCAGCACCATAGCAAGGCAGGCACCAATGATGCGGCCATAATGCACCCACATAATCTGGAAGCCACCCGCTTTGACCACATAAGTGAAACTGGCGATGACGCCGATAAACTTGCCCACTGTTGCGCCAACAACCGCGCCGTAAAGACCGTAATTCATTAAGCCCAGTATACAAAGCACGAGAACGCTTATTGCTTCGATCATATCGATTTTTAAAAATTTTCGGGTATTGCCATCCAGCAAAAAAACCTGATCGGGGTAGTGAGCGCGGAAACATCGCAAACAGCCGGCAAACACCGTGATTGGCAACAAGGCGATGGTCACTTCTTGAAAGCGGACATCAATTACGGCTTTCACCAATAGTTCATTGATTGCCCAGACCCCGGCAAGCGTTGGGGCCAAGATACCAAACAGCATGACGCCGTTCATCGACAATTGTTCCATGGCGTCCTCACGCGACCCCTCTTTCATTTTCTTGACCGCAAGGGGAAAAGCGGCAGCATTAACGAGATTGGCTGTAAACGCGGCGCTGCGATGTCCTAGTCCCCAAGCGACCGACATCAGGCCAACCGAGGTCAGATTGAGCCCATATTTAACGATAAACCGGATACCATGATCGGAAAACCAGGCCAGCCAGGAGGCCAACATGATCGGCCCGCCATAACCGATCGCTGCCTTGATCATCTCGCGATTTGGATTAGTGAATTTGAGACTATATCCAGCCCTTGGCAGCACGATCGTCAATGCGATCAGTTGCGCCAGCGCATAACCGCTGATTACCGCAGTGGGCGTGGCTTCAAAATTCATCATAAATAACAAACCGAGCACAAAACCAAGCACCGGGCCTAGCAACTGCAACAAGGTATAATTGCCAAATTGCTCGTCAGCACGCACCCGATCTGCATAATGCAAATTCACCGAACGGGTGACAAAGAACAAAAGCGTTGCGCCAACCATCAAGGCGGACGGCATATTATCGAGGATGACATGTAAAAGAACCAGTGCCACGACCATCGAAACCAGCCCCGAAACCACCAGCATGGTGGCCTCGGTATTGTAGAACTGGCGCCGCTTGGCCGCATCCGCCGCGTCGGGAATATGGCGGATCGCATAAAGCGTGAAACCCGACAATGTGATGGCAAATGCCAGCTCATGAGTCACCGTCACCAGCATCAACACGCCGAACTCGGCCGGAGACAGCCAATGGGTCCAGACAATCACCGACAGAAACTGCGTCAAAGGCCCCAGAAACTGCGCTGGAAGATAGAGTATGGTATGCCGTAGAAGCATGAAGGGCTGGCCCACCTTGAAAAACTGTGTATTTACACTTTATTCAGTAACAACAAACCCTTCATTGCAAAGACCAAGCCAACCCCGCAAAGACCAAGCCAAGGACATGAGCCATGCAAAAGCTGCCAAAACAAAGGAGACAGCAGTGCTTGCAAAAAGGTTTGAATAATTAAAGGTTAACATGGTGTCAATGATTATTCAAAATTGACCTACCTTTTAGGGACAGCATTTAGCTACAAGGGTGTTGGAGATATTGCGGATGGAGGGTTGCTGTCAATCACATCAAGGGTTCGATCAGAACGGAGTTAACATTGAGTTGACTGAATATCGCTTATTTGTAATTCAGTTGTTCACCACTTTCTCTTGAGAACATCAAATCAATTGATAGTTTCATGCGAGCTTTCAGAGAGTTCAGCCCAGAGAATGGGCGTAATATAAAACCGATTTTTTCGTATTTTTCAACGCCATCCTTATTTGAGCATGAGGACTTTTGACATTATCAGGACGTTAAATGATTTCAGAGCTTCACAGGAAGTATTCTTCTGAGTTTCGATATTTGGCTCACTTGAGATAGAGATATGTGCTTTCCAAGTTTCAGGTTTAAATGAGTGAATGACAGCCGATGGGTGCTGAGTATGTATCTTAAACATTCACTATACTGTAGTTCCACCCGAAGCAATGCTCTCGTGAGGTCGTGGTGACGATGTTAGTCTTCGATCGTTAGGTGACTTAATGCTGTAGCGATCATGGTTTGCAAGCTATACACTTCGAATATTGGCTATCATATTTCATGGATTGCACACATTATATGGAGGGGTACCATGCCCACAAAAAAGATTCGGATCATAGTGACGGGTGGGACCATAGATAAAATCCACGACTCTGACACTGAGGCACTAGTATTTGCGAAAGATGGTTCCACACAAATTCCCGAGATTTTGTCGTTGGGGCGATGCCACTTTCCCCACATTCAGAAAATAATGCTGAAAGATAGTCTTGATTTCGAGGATGCTGACCGCAATTTTTTGGTCGAAACTATTCTAGCGGCTCAAGAGCTTGCGATCGTGGTAACTCATGGAACAGGGACTATGGGTAAAAGCGCTCGTTGGGTATCAAAGCATGTTAAGGGAAAAACTGTGGTGTTCACAGGAGCGATGCGTCCTCACTCACTAAGCTTTTCAGATGGCCCATTTAATCTGGGCGGTGCAATTGTTGCGGCTCAGATTCTGCCAGAAGGTGTCTACGGCATCATGAATGGGCGGATTTTCGAGGCGGAAAACCTGAATAAAAACACTGAGCAAGGAAGGTTTGACATTTAGTAAAAACATAGAAACCCACGTCCTTCGAGGCTGTGAGAGAAATTCGTTTATCCTTATGCAAAACGGGTTATCATAAAAGGCATGACGAACAGACGATATAATACTGGCACTGACCGGGAGCAGATCAGCCTGTTGTCTGCAAGGCTTGTGCTTTACGAGAAAAATGTTTGATGGAAAAATCCTGCCGTCGTCACCTTTTGCGCCGGCTGCATGAGGATGTCGTGGACCGCCATAAGGAACGCATACGAAATGCCAACGGAAAAATGTACGAGTGATCAGGGCTGGTTGAGCATCCGTTCGGTACCTTGAAACACCGGGCCGAATGGACGCATTTTATGGTGCGCGGTTTCAAGAAGGTGGCAGGTGAATGGGCCTTGATGGCGACCTGCTACAATTTTGGCTGGGTGATGAATATCATTGGATTTGATGCTTTCAGGGATTATTGCATTCAGCGACAGGAAAAAAGGCAAATTCAACCTCTTTGAGGCAGTTATTGCCAGCTGTTCAGCCGATTTTTCATCATTCCAGCGCTATTTGGAAGCCGGAGCACTCTTTGTGAGAGGCGAGGAAAAATAATACACTTAATCACCCACGTCGTAATATTTCTCTCACAGCCTTGGAGCGGTTGGATTTTTTACAGAGCGATCAAATCCAATATGCCCTGCAAATTGGCTTCACGCGCAATAAGTTTTCTTTTGCTGGGCATTTGCTCAAGGGCATCAGCCACATTGGTTGACAGGCACAGGAAGGAAATTTTACTCATTTCGTCTTCGAGCTGGTTCTGGCGAACAAGGGCATGAAAATATTTGGCGCTCTGAGGAGACATCAGGACCACGCCATCAAGCTTGTTTGAGGTAATGGCGTCAATGGCGTCATGCGCCAAATTATTGGCAGGGCTGGTTTCATAGATGATCTGTTCCACCAGCCTGATGCCGGTTTGCGCCAGTGGTGGGGCAAGATCGAAGGCTTTTTTTATGCCGGTGGGATGATAAATCTTTGGACGCTGGGTGCCCACAAATACCTCCTTGATGACGGGGACGAGATCGCGGGCTCGCCCGGCTCCCTGGTTGATCTTGGTGAAACCAAAATCCCTGGCTTGCTGTGCGCTGTTATCGCCAACGGCAAAAAAGGGCAGGTGGTGATACTCTTGCAGATCAGCGATTTTTTCCAGACAGCGCAGGGCATTGCGGCTGGTGATGACCAGTCCATGCAAAAAGGCGGCATGGGGCAAAGTGGGGCGCAGGCAATTGACCTGCATCACGGGTGAAATGATGGCATGATGGCCCAGATCTTCCAACAGGCTCGCCATGTCAATCGCATCCTGGCGCGGGCGCGTGATCAAATAGCGCATTTTCTAGCGTCCTTTTTGATTTATGACGTGGTTAGAAAACCGGTACCAGCGATCTCAAGCAACGCATCAGCAGCATCGAGAGACATTTCTTGCGCGTCTTGAAGCGGACCGACGCGGCTGGTTTCATGAGCTTGTGCGCCATCTGGTGACAAGACCATGCCGCGAAAGCTGATCTCCCCGTCAATGAGACGCGCAAGGCCAGCGATTGGCGTATGGCAATTGCCATCAAGATGCCTCAGAAAGACGCGTTCCATCATCACGCAATCAAAGGTTGCTTGATGATTGAGCGGCGCGACCAGCGCTACCATTTGCGTATCATCCTCGCGGATCTGCAAACCAATAGCCCCTTGCGCCACGGCAGGCAGCATTTCGTCGGTTTCAATCAACGAGGTGATCTTGTCTTCATAGCCCAGGCGCAGCAATCCGGCATTGGCGAGAAGGGTGGCATCGGCAACGCCTTCATCTAGTTTTTTCAAACGAGTCTGGACATTGCCGCGATAGTTGATGACCTTGATGTCCGGGCGCAGACGGCGTACTTGTGCCTGACGGCGCAGGCTCGAGGTGCCAACCACAGCACCTTGCGGCAGGTCCATCAGTTTTTGTGCCTTGAAACTCATAAAGGCGTCGCGCACATCTTCGCGCTTTAGCAGAGCTGGAATGACCAAGCCATCGGGCAATAGCGTAGCCACATCTTTCATGGAATGAACCGCAAGATCTATTTCATCATCGGTAAGGGCTTCTTCGATTTCCTTTGTAAACAGCCCCTTGCCACCAAAATCGCGCAAGGCCTTGTCCTGAATACGGTCGCCTGCCGAGGTCTTCTTGATGATTTCGAAACGATCTTCTTCAAGTCCATGAGCCTTCATCAACAAGGACCTGGTCTCCAAGGCCTGCGCCAGCGCCAATGGGCTTGAACGGGTACCGATGCGAATGGGGCGATCAGTTGGAAAGTCTTGTGGGGGCAAGTGCGGTTCTCCTTGGCGGAAACTGAATTAGCTATTGCGTGCATTTAGACCAACATTTAACACAAAGGCAATGAGGTTTGCGAGAGAGAACAAGTAGGATTGGTAATCAGGCGGTTTCTACATTCCATTCTGCTGTAAGGCTAGAATAATGTGTCATCCCGGCTTCCGCCGGGATGACAGCCTTGAGAAGGGTTTGAAGTTGTGAAAAAGGATGTGCACTTTGGATGAAAGTGATAAAAAGAACCTTTAAACTAGAGGTGTAAGGATAAAAATGCCCCAACACCGTGTACTTGGAATAGAGACCAGTTGCGATGAGACGGCAGCGTCGGTTGTCGAGCGCGCACCTGACGGCAGCGCGTGCATTTTGTCCAATGTGGTGCGCTCGCAGATTGACGAGCACAAGGCCTTTGGCGGCGTTGTGCCTGAAATTGCCGCGCGTGCGCATGTGGATTTGCTGGACAAGCTGGTTGAACAGGCCATGGCGGAAGCGGGGCTTTCCTTTGAGCAACTGGATGGGGTTGCTGTTACATCAGGCCCCGGGCTGATTGGCGGCTTGATGGTGGGGCTGATGACCGCCAAGGCCATTTGTTTTGCCAGCGATATTCCCCTTCTTGGTATCAATCATCTGGAAGGACATGCCTTGACCCCGGGGTTAAGCGATGGAGTTAAGCCGCCTTATCTCTTGTTACTCGTGTCCGGCGGGCATACGCAGGTACAGATCGTCCATGATGTGGGGAGTTATGAGCGGCTTGGAACAACGGTGGATGATGCCCTTGGCGAAGCTTTTGACAAAGTCGCCAAATTATTGGGCCTCGACTATCCCGGTGGGCCACAAGTCGCACGCATGGCATTGCAAGGAGATGATAAACGATTTTCTTTTCCGCAGCCCATGAAAGGTCGCCAGGAGCTAAATTTTTCCTTTTCGGGTCTTAAAACGGCGGTGCGTCAGCAAGCCATGAAGCTGGCCCCCTTATCCGATCAGGATATCAAGGATTTGTGCGCTTCGTTTGAGCGAGCCGCCAGTGAAGCGGTGATTGACCGGGTAGGGCGCTGCATGCAAGCCTATGAAAGTGCAATGGTACCTGAGACGCCGCGCCGATTGGTTGTGGCGGGCGGGGTGGCCGCCAATCAACGATTGCGAGCAGCGCTGGCGCAACTTGCCGGTGATAGAGGCTTCACGTTTGACGTGCCCCCCATTGATCTTTGTACCGACAATGCGGCGATGATCGCCTATGCGGGGCTTGAGCATCTGGTGCGTGGCAACACGGACGCTCTTGATTTATCAGCTCGCGCCCGCTGGCCGCTTGATGAAACGGCCCCACGGGTATCAGGCGCTGGCATAAAGGCCTGATCAGCTAAAGGAGAGATAAATGAGCATGCAGAAAATCGGTGTTGTGGGAGCGGGAGCCTGGGGGACGGCGCTGGCCCAGACTTTGACATCGGCTGGGCGTGATGTGACTTTGTGGGCGTACGAAAAAGACGAGGTATCTTTGATCCTTGAGCATCAGGAAAATAAGACTTATCTGCCTGGCATCCGCCTTGATCCAGCGATCCAAGTGACCAATGACCTTGCTCAAATTGCTGATAATGATGCTTTGTTGATGGTAGTGCCAGCTCAATTCATGCGCGGCACGGCCACACAATTGGCCGCTCATCTCAAACCTAATACGCCAACCGTTATTTGCTCCAAGGGCATTGAGCAGGGCAGCGGCAAATTATTGACGCAAGTGTTGGAAGCAAGTTTGCCAAAGGCGACCATCGCGGCCTTGTCAGGACCAAGTTTCGCGATCGAAGTTGCGCGCGGTTTGCCTGCTGCTGTGACCCTTGCTTGCGAAGACACGCAACTTGGAGCACAACTCGCTGCAGCCATCGCCCATAGAAATTTCCGGGTTTATCTGTCGGACGATCTGATGGGCGTCGAGGTTGGCGGCGCCATCAAGAACGTTCTCGCCATCGCGGCGGGAATTGTCGAGGGCAAGCAGCTTGGCAAAAGCGCCCATGCCGCGGTGATCACCAGAGGTTTTGCCGAATTGATGCGCTTTGCTCTTGCCTTTGGGGCCAAACGAGAAACAATGGATGGTTTATCGGGTCTTGGGGATCTCGTGCTCACCTGTTCATCACCAACCTCGCGCAATATGTCCTTTGGTCATGCATTGGGCGGGGGAACGAGTGTCAGCGATATTCTGGCAGCTCGCAACAGTGTCACCGAGGGCATGTATACCGCTATTCCCGTCACTCGTATCGCCCGTGAAAAAGGCATCGAAATGCCAATCTGCGAAGCCGTACGCAATATCATCTGGGGCGGTGTTGAGGGGTATGATTATCCGGCCCTTAGCGTCGATGCCGCCATTGAGGGCCTGCTGTCCCGCCCCATACGCGGAGAAAAGGAATAGGTTACGGTGAAGGTGAAGGGAATGTCCTCGCCGGACGAGCGTGCTACGCGCATAGCACCAAGGGATGATCCCTTGGAACCTATTAAAATGAGAATGCAAGGGGCTCGCCCTTTGCCGCCAACTGCGCATGATTTCTGTCCGAAAGGATCTGCCAGCAAGGGTAAATACTCTCAAGCAATATAGCTATCTCATTATATCATGCTCCGGCGTGGAGCTAATTTTGTGGATAGCGAGATCGGCGCCCATATGCTCTTCTTCGGGGGTGAGGCGAATGCCGACGAGGCGTTTTAGTTCGCCATAGATCAACAGGCCGGCGATGCCACCAAAAGCGGCTCCTCCAAGCGATCCCATAAGTTGCGCTCCAAAGCTCACATTACCCAGGCCGCCCAGTACCTTGAGACCGAAAATACCGGCCGCGATGCCACCCCATAATCCGCACATGCCATGCAAGGCCCAAACGCCCAGCACGTCGTCAAGCTTCCAGTCATTATGACATTTCTGGAACAAATAGACGAACAGGGTACCAGCCACGCCGCCAACAATGAACGAGCCGATGGGGTGCATGATATCGGAGCCCGCGCAAACGGCGACAAGGCCAGCCAGCGCGCCATTGTGAATAAAGCCAGGATCATTGCGGCCAACAATCAGCGCCGACAAAATGCCCCCTACCATGGCCATTAGCGAATTGAGTGCTACAAGCCCTGAGATGTCCTTGACCGAGCCAGCGGTCATGACGTTAAAACCAAACCAGCCGATGCACAAAAGCCAGGAGCCAAGGGCTAGCCAGGGTAGTGAAGAGGGGGGAATGGCGACGACTTTACCCTTGGCATTGTAATGATCCTGGCGCGCGCCAAGAGCCCAAACTGCCGATAGGGCAATCCAGCCGCCAAAAGCATGCACAACAATCGAACCGGCGAAATCCCTGAACGGATGCCCGAAGGTCGCTTTCATCCAGTCTTGCAGCCCGTAATTGCCGTTCCATACGATGCCCTCCAATAGAGGATAGGCGAGACCTACAATGAGTGCAGTGGCGGCGACTTGTGGCCAGAATTTGGCGCGTTCCGCAATGCCCCCCGATATGATGGCCGGAATAGCAGCCGCGAAGGTCGCAAGAAAGAAGAATTTGACGAGGCTCAAGCCTTGGTTGGCAAAGCCCTCACCAACCCCGGAAATTGATAGGGCGTTGCTAAAGAAATTCACCCCATAGGCGATGGTGTAGCCGATGAAGAAATACATGGTTGTGGAGACGGCGAAATCGACAAGGATTTTCACTAACGCATTGACCTGATTTTTGTGGCGCACTGTGCCGACCTCAAGAAACGCAAACCCCGCATGCATGGCAAAAACCAGAATGGCTCCCAGCAGGACAAAGAACACATCAATGCCGAGCAATGATTCCGCAGTTTTCTCCATGATTTAATAACTTTCCTTGAAACGATTTTTGTTTTTTCTTGAAATCCTTATGGTTTTTGATTGTTTTAGAGGATTTAGCGCGTAAAACGCAAAGGATTTTTATGAAAGAGGGGAGTTTGGAAATCGAAGGCCCCGAAAATCTTGTTGCGTGATCTTGAATGCGGGGCTTTGACGCGGACAGCCATGAAAAGTGGGTGGCATCCGTGTTGGTTGGATGCCACCCATTATTCTGCGTCGGGGGGACGTAAGTTAGTAGGTTAGGCCTGCCAGTACATATCCGGCTGTAATAGTCGCGAATAGTCCGGAGATTGACCAAAGTATTAACCAGTTATCCGATTTCATCGTAGCTCTCCTTTCCTTCTCATACCCGCAGTACGCGAAGTCTTTTTAATAGGCATGTCGAGATACGCAAAACAACAAGGGTCCAGCAAGTGTAAAAAATTGGGGGATCCTTGCCGACATTCCCTGCTGTTACAATATGTCGCACTTGGTGGGTTTGCAAGAATTTATTAGTAAATGAAGTTTTTTCCTTGTGAAGTTCAATTTTACCAACACTAAAAGTCAGATATTTTCTCTCTTTAATGCGAAAATAGTGTTGCAACCCAATAATGGTTATTTTTTGTTGTCAATTGGTTCCCGCAGTAATTGTTTAAAAAAGGCTCATCTGCTCGGCACATGCTCGACATGGTGACAAAAAAATGCCCGCCCAGTGGACGGGCATTTCTTGTTTTTCTGAGTTAGTGATGCTTTAAAATTTCTGCGATCCAGAACCAAACTCGGGATAGGCTTCAAGGCCAACTTCGGCTTTATCGAGACCCATTGCTTCATCTTCCAGAGATGGTCTGACACCGATTGTGTATTTCAGGAACAGCCAGACAACCGAGCTGACCACGATCACGAAGCCAGCGACTGCGCCAACACCGATCGCCTGAGCAAGGAAGGTGGCGCCGCTATTGGTCAGTGGTACGGCCATTGTGCCCCAGATACCAGCCATCAGATGGACTGGAATAGCACCCACGACATCGTCGATTTTCATCTTATCGAGGAGTGGGACAGCAAATACGACAATGATGCCGCCGATACTACCAATGATGATCGACCACAAAGGTGACGGGGTCAAAGGTTCAGCGGTGATGGCAACGAGGCCAGCCAGCGCACCGTTCAACGCGAAGGTCAAATCGACTTTGCCATAGATCAGCTGATTGAGGATGATCGCTGCAACAACACCGCCACAAGCGGCAAGGTTTGTATTGACGAAGATACGTGAAACGTCAGCCGCATCAGATACAGTACCCATAGCAAGCTGTGATGCGCCGTTAAAGCCGAACCAACCGAGCCACAAGATGAATGTACCAAGCGTCGCTAGAGCCATGTTGGACCCAGGGATTGGATGGATCATGCCATTTGAATGGAATTTGCCGGTTCTGGCACCAATGATGATGGCGCCTGTGAGAGCCGCCCAGCCACCGGTTGAATGAACAAGGGTAGAACCGGCGAAATCCTGAAATTCAGCACCAGCGAAGGACTTGATCCAGCCTGTGTCGGCACCAGATGCGAGCCAGCCTGCGCCCCATTTCCAGGCACCAATGATGGGATAGATGAAGCCCGTGAGGACAACAACAAACAACAGGAACGGCCAAAGCTTGACGCGTTCGGCAACGGTTCCTGATACGATTGAAGCGGTCGTTGCACAGAACACCATCTGGAAGAACCAGTCGGAAGCAACAGAATAGCTACCGTCTCCAATGGCGCCTTTACCGGCATCTGGCCAGCTATAGGGTGTGAATGAACCAAGGAAACCGCCATCAACGCCGGTGTACATCAAGCTGTAACCAACAACCCAGTACATGAGACCGGCGATGGAATAGAGCGCAATGTTTTTGGTACATTGCATGGCAACGTTTTTGGTACGGACAAGGCCCGCTTCCAGCATCGCAAAGCCAGCGGCCATCCACATGACGAGAAATCCGCCAATCAGGAATAGCAATGTATTGAAGATATTGGCGACTTCGGGGCTCACCGGTGGGGCCTTGGCAGCATCTTGAGCAAGTGCCGGCTCCATAATCATAAGTGAAGCAACCGACATCAAGGCTGCTCCCATCATGGTCTTCCAAGAGTTGATACGCATTTTTTTAAGTTCCCTCTTCCGTTTATTTTTAGAGTGCGTCCTGATCGGTTTCACCCGTGCGGATGCGCATTGTGTGTGTGATATCGAGGACAAAAATCTTGCCGTCGCCGATCTGACCGGTTTTGGCTGCGCCTGCGATGACGTTGATTGTTTTGTCGACATCATCAGCTGCGACGATGGCTTCTATCTTGAGTTTTGGCAGGAAAGACACGGCATATTCAGCGCCGCGATAAATCTCTGTGTGACCTTTTTGGCGTCCGTAGCCTTTGACTTCGGATACCGTCATGCCTTCAACTCCTGCGTCGGTGAGGGCTTCACGCACCTCGTCCAGTTTGAATGGCTTGATGATGGCCATAACCATTTTCATGACAATCGCTCTCCAATTGTTAAATCCGTACTGTGTTGCACGTCGCGGTCCTCGATTTTTTTCGAGGCCTTGCACGAAGAATGAGTTACATTTCTCCCAAATGAGAGACCTGCTGTCCCCTTAAGTTCAAGAGCTGTGCCAGCTTTTAAAAGACCGCTAACAGATTGAATTTTCAGTATAAAATATGAATGATAATTTTGTGAGTGTATGCGGAGCTTCCTGGGCTGCATAAAAAATAGTCAGAATCGAAAAAATGGATAATTTTTGGTCACTTGTGCGGGACTGTAGTTTTGAACGTTCAACACCAACTAACTGTCATTCCCAGGCAATCGCTATCCCCGCTCCCTTCGTCATGCCCGGACAAGCGGGTCGCAGATCCGGGTATCCATTTGGAGGGCGTGGGACTGGTCCCTGTGGATCGCATAAATGGATCTCTGGGTCGTCGCTACACTAGACCGGTGATGACGAAGGGGATCAGGCTTGTCCTTAGCAAGCAGCCCGAGTTTTATTTGACGCACCGGGTATATACGGTCATCAATTGTTATTTTCGAGCGAATGAACCAGCCGATGAGCTTGTGAATTGCCACTAGCTAACGGATGATCTTGCCGTTCTCGCGCACGCACATATTGGCTTTGATGGTCACGTCCTCGTCGGGAAGACGGCAGGTCACATAGTCGTCAGGCTTGATACCAGCGGGAATTTTATCAGCAGTTCTACGAATTGGAAAACGTGCGAACTTGTCGACAAAATTATCATTTGACTGGCAATTGTGCAGCCGTTTGTTTTTAGGACCACCAGCGACAAATAAAGCATGGCCACGTACGAGATGACAATGTGTGGCTTTGTAATACAGGTGTGGATCACCAAGCTGAGTTTTGGCGAATGTTTCCAGTCTTCGCAAAATACCAGTGCGTGGCAACCCCGTCACAGCAATATCATTGTTGCGCTCAAAAGCGCGTATTGCCTTGCTGGTCTTTTGCGTAAACTGCCCATCCAGCCTGCCAACGGTATAACCCAGAAAATCCAGTATGGTTTTCATGCTTTTTATTCGGTTACCAGAGAGCTGTTTATGCCCTAGCTCCTCATCACATTTTTCTGCGGTGGTCTGGCTAACCCGTTTTTTAGCTGTCAAATAGCAAGTCACTTGTTCGTTTGGCGCAACAGTCTGCTTACTCCATACGGGAAGCTTTTGCAAAAAGGCAATCTGACCTCGCGACAACAGGCAAGCACTCAACTCCATTCTTTGTTTTTTGATCCAACCACGTAACCGTGTTCGGGGAATATCGAGGCATATAATCTGTTTTTTAACATCAGATCGAAAACGCCGTGGCAGACGATCCAGTCGCTTTCCCATATATCTCAGATTTTCCAAAACCTGCTGGTTCGGTTGCCCCGTATCACGCATGCCAATCCGTTTTTGAACAGCTTGGATAGCTCGAATGCTCATTGGACCCATGGCGCCATCAATAGGCCCTGGGTCAAAACCAGCTCTAGTCAGAAGAGATTGCACCTCCCTTACGGTTTTTCGCTCAAGATAAATGGTGTTGGATTTTATTGATTGAGCATAGCGCTTAAATGCATGCGAACTAACGCCCAGACCTATCTTTGACGTAAATTTTTTCCGAACAACCCGCTTACCTTTTTTCCAAAGACGATAGCGCTGACGAAAACCGACATTGATACCAATGACGCTGACGCCCTTGTCTGTCTCGACCAATATTGGTGATCCTGATGAACCTGACGAAATATCACAGGTATGATACAGCTGGTTTTTTGACGATTTTCGACTAGGCCTCACTGAACAATTTCTTGAAATGAGAAGCCCGGCATTTGGCTTGTCGCCATGATAACCGGCAATGAAAATACGTTTTTGACGATTAGCCTTGCGCAATTCTTTGTCACTCAGAGTCAATAATTCAAGCCCTCTTTGACAGATAGGCATACGCAATCTGGCCACCGCCCAATCTTTTAATAAAAAGCGTTGCGAGCGCGAGAAACGAGAATTTCCAGAAGTAACTTGCCGGGCCATACCCTCTTCGTTGAGACCAGCTAGAAACGAATGTCGCGGGGCATCATTCTTATCATGGAATTTTTGGTATAACTGCCACATTGCGAGAGACTTTTGCTCTTTTGTCACCCCCTTGAGCTTTGTACTTGCAATATGATATTTTGCCGGAACAAGTATAAATTTAAGATTATCTATCGCCACTCCCCATTTTTTTTTCTTTCTACTCAGCACACAATGGGAAGCCGTAGCAATCGCTCGCTCGCCAATACAAAACGCCGTGCAAGATCTGGATTTTTTTTGATCTATCAGCAAGCCGATCTGATCGGCCAACCAAAAATTTTTCGGCGCTACCGGGGTGCGATCATCACGTCCGAAAATCACAACGCGTGGTTTCGCCTTACGTTTTTTTGCAATTGTGACGATCACTTCATCTGATGCACTAACCTGATTGAGAAGGACAGTATCTGCCAATACCGAACTCATCTGTAATATCGATAGCAAACCAATTGTGAGTGCATATTTTATTGTAAATTTTTTGAAAAACCTTCCGCTTATCAATTTTTTTTAAAATCCTGTAAGACGAATTTATACGGAAATAACGGGTAACTTTTAATAGGAACATAAACACACCGGACTAAACATTAAATTACACCTTGTCCTCAAGGTCCCTGATCAAACCCTCTTGCGCTGTTGACGCGATCAGTTCACCCGAACGGGTGAACAAAGTCCCCCTCGTGAAACCACGCGCGCCGTGGGTCATGGGGCTGTCGGTGGAATACAGCACCCAGTCGTCGAATTTGGCGGGCTTATGGAACCACAAGGCGTGATCGATACTGGCCAAGGTGAGGCGCGGATCGAAAATGGTGCGGCCATGCGGGATCAGCGCCGTATCGAGCAGAGAAATATCGGTGGCAAAGGCGATGGCGCATTGGTGCACGGCCAGATCATCGGGCAGGGCGCCGGTGGGGCGCAGCCAGACATGTTGCTCGGGGCTGGCTTTTTTTGGGGCCATATAGCGGCTGATATCGACGGGGCGCACCTCAACGGGGCGATCCCTTTGCCAATAGGCGCGAATGGGGGCGGGCATGTCTTTCAAGAGCTTGTCGCGCAACTCGTTTTCGGTTGGCAGCTCATCTGGACTGGGGACGTCCGGCACATCGATTTGATGAGCAAAACCGGGCTCCTCCATATGAAACGAGCAGCTCATGGTGAAAATGGGTTTGCCGTGCTGAATGGCGATTACCCTGCGGGTCGAAAAACTGTGCCCTTCTCTGGTCAGCTCGACCTCATAGATGATCGGTATTTTAGGGTCGCCGGGGCGCATGAAATAGGCATGCAGGGAATGAGCAAAGCGATTTGTGAGGGTAAGGGTTGCCGCCCGTAGGGCCTGCCCAACCACTTGGCCGCCAAACACCCGCTGCCAGCCATCTTTCGGGGAGCAACCGCGAAACAGGTTTTGCTCCAGCTGTTCCAGCTCCAGCGTTTGAACGAGCTTGCCCATTGCTTGATTTGGGGCCTTGCTCTGGTCGGAATGTTTATCTGATGCCATTGTGCTGGTACCGCCGTGTTTTGGCTTTTTTACTTAATCAAGGTTTCTTGCTGGTTTTCTTCTCGTTCTGCCGCCTATATATATATAGAGAGGGCGTGAGCAAAAAACTAGGATTGATCCATGAGCGACCATGAAATGAGTGATATTCTTGTTGTGGGGGGCGGCTTGACCGGCCTGCCTCTGGCGGTGGCCTTGCGCGGTGGCGCGATTGATAGTGGCTTGTCCGTGACAGTGTTGAGCATGGAAGGCCCGGATGATCGGCTCGCACCTGAAATGGACGGGCGGGCTTTTGCGCTTTCTGCCACCTCGAAAAACCTGTTGCAGCTGCTCGGCATTTGGGAGCATGTTGCCGATCTGGCGCAACCCATGACCTCGGTTGATATAACTGATAGCAAACTGGCCGAAGTTGTTCGGCCAACAATGCTACATATGGACAATGAAATGGAAAGTGGTGAGCCCGCCGCTTATGTGGTCGAGGCGCATGTGTTGCGCGCGGCGCTCGCGAAGGTTTACGCATCGCGCACCGATATCAAGATCATCTCGCCAGCGCAGGTCACAGGGTTTGATGTGTCGGCTGGCAAGGTTGAAGTGCAATTGAAGAACGGCGAGGCGTATAACGCCCGCTTGTTGGTGGCCGCAGATGGCCGCGCTTCAAACCTGCGCAAGGCCGCGAAAATCCAGACCATTGAGTGGCCCGCCAGCCAATGGGGGATTGTCGCAACTATCGCCCATAGCGAGCCGCACAATGGTCGCGCCGTACAGCATTTTTTACCCTCTGGCCCCTTTGCCGTTCTACCGCTCACCGATAACCGTGTTTCGCTGGTCTGGACGGAGCAACAAGAGTTTGCCTCTGAAGTCAGCAAAATGGATGATGACGAGTTTTTGGCGCAGGTGCGTTTGCGCATGGGCGAGGAACTGGTGGCCAGCCTTGGCGAATTGTCACTGGCCGGGCCGCGTAACGCCTTTCCTCTCAGCATGCTGGTGGCGCGAGATTATGTGATCGAGCGTTTTGCGCTATTGGGAGACGCCGCTCATGGTATGCACTGGATCGCCGGGCAGGGTTTGAATTTTGGCTTGCGCGATGTGGCAGCGCTGGCAGAGACCTTGATCGATGCCCATCGTTTGGGTCTTGATATTGGGTCCTTGTCGCAATTGCAGCGTTATGAGCAATGGCGCCGCTTTGACAGTTTTGCGTTTACCGCCTCAATGGTGGCGCTTAATTCCCTGTTTTCAAATGAGAGTACACTTTTGCGTTCGGTGCGCGATTTCGGACTTAATATGGCGGGAAATCTGCCATTTGCTCCAAACCTGTTCATCAATGAAGCCGCCGGCACGTCCGGCACCATTCCCAAGATGCTGAAAGGTGAGCTGGTTTAGTCGATGATTATATGCTCAAAAAACCTTGTCTGTTTTTAAGATGTTCGTGTTTAAACTTGTCGATGTCTGTGATAGTGTCCCGATAAATCGAGGTGTGAATCTGTTTGGGCTTTAGGTGATGGAAAGAAAGAAAAAATGAAATCTACAGGATTGGCTGGATTAATTGCCATTGGACTTGTAGCCTTGGGCGGCTTCTTCATGCCGGGGTATGTGCAGGCCCAGTCATACACTTCTCATGGCGGAAATATTACGGTACAACAATATATTAACGAGGCTGGTGGCGTCGCCAGATATATTGCCCCTGGAAGGCTTAGACTAGCAGGAAGACGCGTTGGTTGTGGCAAACGTCCCTCAATTCTCGATCCTGAATTTGACACCTGGGCCGGTGCTTATACCAACCCTGGCTTCATCATTGTCAATCTGCGTTATATGCGCAAAGAGAAAAAAACGGTCCAGCTTTATATCTATGCGCATGAATGTGGTCACCAGTTCCGAGGTTTTGATGAGGATACAGCTGATGCGTTTGCCATCCGTCGTGGCGTTCGTCAGGGCTGGCTACGAAAAAAGGGCATGAAAGAGATATGCAAGTTTATCTCGCGCGTACCAGGCGATAATGAACATCCAGCTGGCACAGTCCGTTGCCGACGTATGATCGTCGTTTACAATGATATTGTGAAGCGTAATAACAGATCGATCGCTAAAAAGAAGTATACGAAAAGAAGAAAGAACCAGCTCTTGCTCGGGTTCAGAAACTAGGCTCAAGCTAGCTTGTCGCAAACACCGTCACGACCAATACCGTCATCTCGATTAGCTCTACGAGGGCACCAGCGCTATCGCCTGTGGTGCCGCCAAGACGCGAGATGAAGAGGGCGCGAAGGGCGATGAATGTTCCCGCACATGTCAGCAATATCCAAACAGCACTGGTCCCCGTGATGGCAGCGGTGATGCATAGTGCGACAACCATCACAATCAGGCTTGTCTGTTTTGGCATATGCTCGCTGATCAGCGTTCCAAGGCCCCCTTTTCGCACATAGGGCGTGGTTGAAAACAGAGTGATTAATGCGGTGCGTCCCAAGAGAGGGGCAATCAAAACACCCAGGCAGTTCTGCGCGCGAAAAGTCAGCCAAAGAGCGGTGAACTTGACGAGCAGAACAAGCACCAATGAGATGACGCCCATAGGGCCGCTGGCCGGGTCTTTCATGATTTCGAGGGTTTTTTGTCGGTCGCCAAACCCTCCCATTAACGCATCAACGCTGTCAGCCAGGCCATCCAGATGCAGACCACCCGTCAGGAAAACCCAAAAAGTGAGGGTCAAAGCCGCCACTAAAGGCGCTGATGTCGGTGAACTTATGTGTGACAGGCCCGCAGCAAACGCGGTGAGCAGGACACCGATCAGCAATCCGACCAGCGGATAATAAAGCAGTGAGCGCCCCATATCTTGATCGCTTGGCAGCTTTTTCAAGATCACTGGAATGGTGGTCAAAAACTGTAGCGCTATGAGAGCGGGGTGAGGGGGCAAGGTCATGTCAGAGTTGCTCCAGAAGGACAAAATGATCCTTGTCTTTCTGAGCGAATATGAAGCGTGCGCCATAGCCAACTTCAAGTTCCAATATTTTTGTAAGCGGGATATTTTGCAAATGGCACAGCAAAATACGGATGACGCCGCCGTGCGTGACCAGCAATAAATGCTGATCGCGGTGGTGCTCGATGAGCCTGGCAAACGCTTTGAGCACGCGGGCGCAAAAATCTTGCAATCGCTCGCCTTTTGGAGGTGGATATTTTTGCGGATCACTCCAGAACTGTTCCAGGGCCTTGGGGGTGTCATCATAAACCTGATTGCTGGTGCGGCCCTCCCAGTCACCAAAATGCATTTCCTTAAGGCGCGGCTCAATGAGCAGTGGCACAGATGTTTTATGGGATAGTTCGCTGGCAAATGAGGCGCAGCGTATGAGCGGTGAACTGATCACCAGATCACATGTGAACGGATACTTTGTAGCGGAGCGCATCTGATCAAATCCGTTGGCGGTCAAAGGATCATCGGTGCTGCCGCGAAAGCGCTTGCCTCCCTTGATTTCACCATGCCGCAACAAAGTAATCATGCTCCTTTCTCCGATATCCCGGCCTCTTCAAACGTCGCCATTTGCGCATGTAGGGCACATGCCGCGCGTAATAGCGGTACGACAACGGCGGCTCCAGATCCCTCGCCAAGGCGCATGCCAAGATCCAGCAAGGGCTCCGCATGCAGCGCTTCCAGCACGAGTTTGTGCCCGGGTTCAGCAGAGCGATGCGAATATAAAAACCAGTTGTCGCTCTGGGAGGAAAGTTTTGTGGCCATGAGCGCGGCAACCGAGCTGGTATAGCCATCGACCAGTACGGGCAGCCCAGCTTGCGCGCAGCCTATGTAGGCTCCCACCAGTGCAGCGATCTCAAATCCGCCAAGGCAATGTAAAGATTTCAATGGGTCATTCAGAGAAACTTCGTGTCGTTGCAAGGCTTGTTGTAAAATATCGATCTTGCGTATAACGCCAGCCGCGTCGAGCCCGGTACCAGGTCCAGCAAGATCGGCCGGGGGCAGATTGAGTAGTGCGCAAGCTAGAGCCGTTGCACTTGTAGTGTTGCCTATGCCCATCTCGCCACCAATAAACAAATGAGCATCTCTCAGCGTGGCTCGGCTAGCGGCATCACGTCCGGCCATCAAAGCCTTGCCTAGCTGATCCTCGCTCATCGCGGGCTCAATGCAAAGGTTCTTGGTGCCAAACCCAAGTTGCATGTCAAGGACGCCTTTGAGGGGGAGCAATGAGCTCACCGTGCCAAGATTTACCACTTCCAGTTGCGCGCCGAGTTCTCGTGCCAGAACATTGATGGCTGCGCCGCCGCGAGAAAAATTCTTGATCATCTCACCGGTCACAGCTTGCGGATATGCCGATACACCGTTTGCGGCGACCCCGTGATCTGCGGCAAATATTGTAATGAAAATCTCATTCATTTCCGGGCACTCATAGCCTTGCATGGCGGCCAGATCGGGGATGATGGTTTCAAGACGCCCAAGCGCTCCGGCCGGTTTTGTCAAGCTCGCCTGGCGGACCCCAGCCTGTCGTCGGTCTTCTTTATAAAGGGGGGCAATCGAATTCGTCAGCCAGCCTATATCGCTCATATCTGATCTCCTTTGATGACGTGCGGTAGTCCGGCGACCACCAGAGCCACCCGTTCAACAATCTGCGCGATCTCTTGATGTACGCGCCCCGTTTCATCACAAAAGCGGCGACTTAACGCGTCCATTGGTACAAGTCCCATATTGGTTTCATTGCTGACAAAGATGATCTCCCCTTGCAGGTCCGGTAATGTTTCAAACAACTCAGTTTTCTGGTGTGCAATCAGATTACTGTCTTCATGGAGCAAAAGATTGGTGACCCACAAGGTCAGACAATCGATTAACAGGCAATGACCTTTTGCTGATTGTTCGCGCAAAGTGCGAGCCAGATAAATCGGCTCCTCGATGAGTTGCCAATCGCTTGGGCGCTGATCCTGATGGGCCTTGATACGTGCCGACATTTCGCTGTCTCCAGCTGTTGCTGTGGCGATATAGGTGACGCTTAAACCACTTTGTCCAGCGAGGTTTTCAGCCAGCGTGCTTTTCCCTGATCGCATGCCACCAAGGATGAGCTGTTTCATGCCCGCTTCTCCTTTAGTGTATTTTTTATGTCGATCAGCTTAAAAATCTGATCCATGTCAAGATGCTCTTCAAGGGCATCTGCGAGGCGATCAATTTGCTGCTCGCGTGTTTGTTCAAACTGGCTGGGGGCAACTTGCTTCAGCCCCGCCCACTGTAACAGGGCAGTGCAAGCGCTTGGCTGATCAAATACACCGTGGAGATAGGTCCCTATTATCTGCTCGTCATTTGAGAACGCCCCCTCGAACCGTCCCTCAAGCTTGATGGCTGGTTTCAAAAGCGCGGAACCGGTTGTGATGCCGGTATGGATTTCATATCCACAAACTTTCGTGTCAGACATGGTCAGTGTACCTATGACATTGCGCAATTGCTTGTGGCGATCGAGCAGGGTTTTGATTTTCAGCAATTGCAGGCCGGGCGTATTGCCGGGCTCGCTTTCAATACCATCTGGATCATCTATGCTGGTGCCAAGCATCTGGAAGCCACCACATATACCCATCAGTTTGCCGCCATAGCGCAGATGTTTGCTGATGGCCTGTTCCCAGCCTTGTTCGCGCAACCAGTGAAGATCAAGCCTTACATTCTTGCTACCCGGCAGAATGATGAGGTCAGCGGGGGGGATGGGCTTGTCTGCTTTGACAAAGTGCAGATTGACCTCGGGGTGCAGATTAAGGGCATCAAAATCTGTGTGATTGCTTAAATGGGGCATGTTAGGGATGATGATCGTCACGTTGTGATCGCTGCTCGCCTTGCTGCTGGTGCGCGTCAGGCTGTCTTCGCCTTCCAGATAAAGGCCGGGCAGATAAGGTAAGGTGCCAATGAGGGGGATCAATGTTTCTTTTTCCAGCCACGTAATACCGGGTTGTAACAGATACTGATCGCCGCGAAAGCGATTGATAATCATGCCCTTGACCAGCGCGCGCTCCCTGGCTTCGAGCAGTTGCAAGGTGCCAACCAAATGCGCGAAGACGCCACCACGATCAATATCGGCGATCAATAGCACCGGCGCGTCAACCGCCAGCGCAAAGCCCATATTGGCAATGTCATTGGCACGCAGATTAATTTCGGCTGGACTGCCAGCCCCTTCCACTAGCACCACCTCATATTGGTCCTGCAGCCAATGATAGGATTGCAGCACGGCTTTCATGGCGATGCGTTTATATTGGTGATAGCGGTGGGCATCCATATTACCGATAGCGTGCCCCTGAATGATCACCTGCGATCCCGTATCGCTATTGGGTTTGAGCAACACGGGGTTCATATCTGTGTGCGGCGCAATCCGCGCGGCGCGCGCCTGCAATGCCTGCGCACGTCCGATTTCGCCGCTATCCACAGTGACAGCAGAATTGAGGGCCATGTTTTGCGGTTTGAAGGGGGCAACCTTGATGCCGCGTCTTGCCAGTATGCGACACAGGCCCGTGACCAATGCGCTTTTGCCAGCGTCCGATGTGGTGCCTTGTATCATCAAAACGCTCATAGCTGCACCTTCGCTTGCACGTCTTGCAATGCCTGCTCCAACCGGAGCCAATGAGCTTCGCTGCCCGGCAGGCCAAAGCGCAGGGCCGTTGGTTCTTCAAACAGGCGGGTCCAGATGGCCTGTCTGGCCAGTATTTCATGAATGAGATTAGCTTCGCTCGATTGCACCCACTGAAAAAGATCGGTGCCCCCGCTTGGCGCGAGATCATATTGTATGAGCAGGTTTTTCAGGCGCTGGCCGTTGACGTCAAGTTGCAGACGCATTTTTTGTTGCCAGTAGTGATCGGTAAGCGCGAGCTTTGCGATGGTTCGCGACGGCCCCGAAATTGCCCAGGGCCCTAGTAGTTCCCTCAGAAAGTCAAGAAAGATGGGGTGCGCGAAGACGAACCCGACCCGCGCTCCTGCAAGGCCGAAAAATTTTCCCAGAGAGCGCAGGACAATAAGACCGGGGCGATCAGCCACGCGCACAAGGCTTTGCTCGGGAGTGGTGTCCATAAAGGCTTCATCGACAATCAGCCAGCCCTCGCGTTTTTGCAAGGTACGATGCCAGTCGAGACATTCATTCATGCCAAAGCGTGCACCGGTTGGATTATTGGGGTTGATCAGTACTACCACATCATGTTGCTCCACGGCATCATTTATGTCGTTTGGTACAAAATCCGTGACTGCAAATCCAGCTTCGCGCCACGCGTGTTTGTGCTCCTCGTAAGCTGGTTGCAAAATGGCGATGCCGGATCCCTTTTGGCGCAGGCGAGGCAAAGCTGAAATGGCCGCTTGTGACCCTGCCACAGGGAGCAGATCTCTTGCGTTATAATAGGTTTGGGCCGCTTGCGTGAGGCCATCATTGTCTTGTGGCAAACCTGCCCAGTCTTCCGGGTCAATTGATGAGACGGGAAAGGCTTGCGGATTGATGCCTGTTGACAGGTCCATCCAACGTTCGATTGGCGTATTGTAATTTTTGGCAGCTTCAAGCAGCTTGCCCCCATGTTCAAGCAAGAGACAATCCTCCCGCAACAGCCAAAGCAATGCCGCTCCATACGAGCATGCCCCGTTGCAAAAGCCGCGTGGCCCGATTGATATCGCCCACCCCAGGTTGCAGACCTTTGCCGAGTACTGGACGTTCTTGCAAATTGCCATGATAAGATGCCGGGCCGCCAAGTTGCAGCGTTAAAGCGCCCGCGCCCGATGACATCACGGGACCAGCATTAGGGCTTTTCCAGCTGCTCGCCTGCGCTCTCCAGCAGGAAAGAGCGTCATTGAAATGACCGGCCAGGGCGTAGGTAAAGGCCGTGAGGCGTGCTGGTATAAAGCCCAGCACATCATCAAACCTTGCAGCTGCCCAGCCCCAATGCACATAGCGTTTTGTACGATAGCCCCACATGGCGTCAAGCGTATTGGCCAAACGATAGCAAAGCGCAGCAGGAGTACCGCCAATCAGGAACCAGAACAGAGGCGCAAAAACTGCGTCGCAACCATTTTCAAGGGTCGACTCGATGGTGGCGCGCGACATGTCACGCTCGCACATGTTGCTGGTGTCACGGCTTACTAGATAACCCGTGAAGCGGCGCGCCTCATTTGTGTTGCCAGCCACAAGAGCGTGATGCACCTGATCGGCATGCTCCACCAGTGAGCGTCCGCCAAGCGCCAGATAAAGAATGAGCATTTCAAATGAAATCGGTACCGGTAGATAGCTTGCTATCAAATAGGTCAGCAATGTCAGTGGGGCAATGAGTATAAAGGCCGCGAGAAGACCAGCACTCATTCCTGCTGATTCGTGAACATTGAATTTTTGCTCGACCCATGAGGCAAGCTGGCCAAAGCCCACCAGCGGGTGCCAGCGTTTTGGTTCGCCAAGCAGGTAGTCGAGCGTAAGAGCGGCCAGAACGGCGATCATTGTCTGGATCATTTGGCTTCTCCCTCAATAGGCCAGCGATTTTCAAACAATATACCCGCCAAGGGTTTTTCGTCCCGCCAGCCCTCTTGTACCAGCATGGGTTTTTCATAAAATTCGTGTACCGGCCCAATGCATAACAGGGCGATTGGAAGCGCATCTTTTGGGCAATGTAGAGCAGCGCCAAGCTTTTGGGGATCAAATAAGGAGACCCAGCCAAGCCCGATATTTTCAACTCTTGCTGCCAGCCACATATTTTCAATAGCGCAGGCCACTGAACAAAGTGCCGTTTCAAGCGGCAGGGTGCGTCGTCCCAGCAGCGTGCCATCATCGGGGGCTAGCACGACAGCGACAAGCTGCGCGCAGGTGCGGATGCCTTCCAGCTTGAGTTTCAGGAAATCATTTTTACGTACCCCGATCTCACTGGCGGTGTTGCTGATTTCTTCATCGACCAGCCGGGCAATGTCTTTGCGCAATTGTTCATTTTGAATGCTGATAAAGCGCCAGGGCTGCATGAGGCCAACCGAGGGAGCCAGATGAGCGGCCTCGAACAAACGATCCATCACGTCGTTTGGCACGCTGGCGCCTTGGATGAAATGGCGCATGTCACGGCGCGCCGCCAGCACCTTGTACAAGGTCGCGCGTTCGTCTTTGTTAAAAATGATCTGCATGTTGTTAGCCATTTCTGCATTGATGACCAATCAGATCTTCAACCAGCACGCCACCAACAAGATGCTCATTGATAATGCGGTCTAGATTTTCCTCGGTGACATTATAATACCAGATGCCATCGGGCTGAATGGACAGCACCGGTCCCGATTTGCAGGTGGCAAAAGAATGGGTGCGGGTGCGCTTGACGCGCAAGTCGCCCTTGTTGATCCTCGCCTCATGAAACTTTTCACCTAGCACGCCAAATAGGGTCTTTGCCTCTCCTTCTTGCGTACAAAGGGGGCCAACGCACACCAGCATATGCCGGTGATAGTCGATCATTGCGGGTTTTTCCAATTCACTCATTGATCTGAAGTCTCCAATTGTTTGGCAGCGGATTGATGAGATTGCCAGTTTACTTCAAAAGCCTTGAAGGCAGCGTCATCAAATTGTTTGTCGGTGCGCACGAGCGATATGTTGAAAACGGAATGCCCGTGAATGTCGGTAAAAAAAGCGCTGCGATAGCTGTCGTCCCTGCGTACCAGCGTGACTTTGGTGACAGATGACCAGTTGATATGCAGATGGAAATGATCGTTTTCGATATTGAGCCAATCGTTTTTTTGTACCAGGTCTTTTGCATGCGTTTTCAGCTCGCTAATGGCCCCTGCTTCTGACCGTACAACGGCGCGCAACAGCCCCCATTGTTTGGCGGCTTCAATGATAGAAAAGGTATCACCTTCGATGGCCAAGGCTTCGAAATCGCCTGCTTTGTCATCATCACTTGCCGCTGTTATTGCTTGCAGGATCTGACCCAGAGGGGCGTTAAAATGTTCTGCGACCTTGCGCAGGGTATGGAACTTGCCATTGCGCATATATTCACGCACCACGCCATGCCATTCGGTCAGGCCCATAGAGAGCGAGCGACCTTTTTTCTCCCCTTCCAGAGCATCGCCGGTAATGCCATCATATTTATTGGCGTAACCGCGCCGGGTGATCATTAAACCGTCTTGCGTGAAAGTGCTGCTATTGCCAATCAGTACTGTTGTCAGCATGCCTATTTCGTATCCGCTCATCTCGTCAAGTCGCACCATCTGGATATCCTGACGACGGCGATAGGCTGATTTTACTATGGCAACGGGGGTATCTGGCTTGCGGTAGCGCAGCAAGATTTCTTGCGCCTGTTCGATTTGCCCGTAGCGACGGCTGCTCTTTGGATTATAAAGTGCAATGACGAAATCACTGGCTCCCACAGCATTGAGACGCTTGGCGATGGTCGGCCAGGGGGTCAGCAGATCCGACAGGGAGATCGAGCAAAAGTCATGTGTGAGGGGAGCGCCAACCAGCGATGCGCAAGCGCTAAGTGCCGTTGTTCCCGGGATGATCTCCACCTTGATATCATGGTCCGGCATCCAGCCTTCTTGCAGCAGCACTTCAAAGGTAGGTCCCGCCATGCCGTAAACGCCGATATCGCCAGATGATATGAGCGCCACGGTCTTGCCCATTTTTGCCTGATCATAGGCTTCGATGCAGCGATCAATTTCTTCGGTCATGCCCTTGCGGATGATTTCCTTGCCGACCAACAGATCCTTCACGAGCTTGATATATGTGGAATAGCCGATGATGACATCCGCCTCTTGCATGGCTTCAAGAGCGCGCAAGCTCATATGTTCCCTGGCGCCGGGACCAACGCCCACCAGCAGTATTTTGCCGTGTTTGTTTTCTGTACTCATGTCACTTCTTTCACTTTGACAATAGAGATGGTGGCGTTTTTACCATCTGCTCCTTTGTGTTTGAATTTTTCTACCAGCAGATTGCTCATATCGGTATTGGCAGCCAGAATGGCGGCCGCTTCCGAGACGGCCGGTGTCCCCATATATTTACGCACCACTTCTGACGGGTTTGGTACCGGGACCGCAGCCAGTTGTTTGGCGCTATAAAACTGCAATGGCCAGTCATGATCGCGAGAGAGCGTCAGTAAAGCCACTTCATCATTCTTTTTGTCGATTGTCGCCAAAGACTTGACGGTGTTGCGCGCCAGATCAATCGTGGCAAGCGCCAGATCAATGGCCACTTCCAATGTTGCTTTTGGTGTGCCACGATCACAACCAATGCCAAGGATGACTTTCATGCTATTGCCCCTCTGGCGGGCGGTAGACGATGAGACGCTCGGCCAAGTTGTCCCACATGGATTGCGGAACTTCTTTTTGGGTGATCCACAAAATACTTTTGTGAGCGTTCAGGTCGACATCGGCAAAGCGCTCGAACAGATGGATATTTTTGGGCAGAGGTGTTTTTGGTTTCCACCAGTCCTTTGATCCGCATTCCTGCACGAGCGCTACAGGTTCGTCATTGACGATATGGGCCGAGACGCGAATGAGGTTCCATTTGGGGGCTTCGATCTTCCAGTCAAGATCACGTCCCAATATATCGACCGCGATGGTTTTGCGGGCATCTGACGCGGTGGTAAGGACGGCGCGTGCACCTAAAATGGTGGCTAACTGTTCAGCAAATTCATTGGCGCCACCGACATGGCCGGACAAGACGGGGATGACATATTGCGCGGCATCATCGACCACCACGACGCCCGGGTCGATCTCCTTGGATTTGAGATGGGGAGATATAAGCCGCACAACGGCACCAAGTGAAACAAAGAAAACGATCTGGTCAAATTGCTCAAACAAGTGATCGATCTGGGCTTTGCTGGGGCCTTCATAGGTGTGCAGCCGGTCTTTGAAAGGTTTGAAATTTTCAGCAAACTTTATAGGCACGGCGATGGTTGCATCCGTTAGCTCGGTTGCAGCTTTTTTGACGAGTTCGCAGCCATGCTTGGTGATGGCCAAAAGGGCAACTTTCTGATTTGGGCTACCGGTCATGGGTTCAGTACACTTTCTTTTTTGTCGCTGTCTTTGCCTTGATTGTCTGAGTTCAAAGGTTTCTTGCGGCAACCACCCAAGATTTCGCCGCGTTCGCGATCCGGATTTTTGACGAGCATCAAGGAGAGATAGTTGACGGTTTGTCCCTTGAGAGTGGAGACATCGTGCACCACGCGCTCTTCGAGGCTACCGGCTTTCTCTATGAAGGCGGCGTGTTGCGTAAGTCCTCGTTGCTCCAGCAGGGCGATAATATCATCCAGCAAAGGTTTGACTTTCATCAGCACCAATGTGTCAAATTGATCGAGCAATTGATCAATAGTCTTGATGCCGTAATTGGCCGGGATCACTGCCATTTTATCGTCAACCTCGGTGAGCGGGAATTGCAAACGGGCGGCGGCGGCATTGAACGAGGAAACGCCAGCAATGGTTTCAATCGTAATACTGCTATCCATGGCGGTGACGTGCCGCGCCAGATGTCCAAAAGTCGAATAGGTCGAGGCGTCCCCTTCCACCAGAAATATCACATCGAGCCCGGTGTTCAAAACTTCCAATACTTTTTCCGCAGCCCGTTGGCGAAACTTGCCAAGCTTGCTCTCGTCATGGGTCATGGGAAATATCAGCGCGCAATGATCACCTGGTGGTGCAAGTCCGGCGCGGGTGGCAATGTTCATCGCATAGCTGTCGCTTTTTGAATTGCGCACCGGATAGGTCCAATAGGCGTCCCGGCGCAACAAGCTGTCCGCTTTGCGCGTGATTAGCTCTGGGTCGCCGGGACCAACCGAGACGCCGTATAGTTTTCCGTTCTTTTTCATTTTACTGTTCGTTTAATCCTCTGGGAAGGTGGCTATGTCGAGGCTCACCGTGTCAGTTATTTTTTCTGCAATGATTTTTGTAACTATTGATATTTGCAAAAAGGGCGTTTAGTTCGTTCTCTTTTTGGGGTTTGAAATGGAGTGTAATTCCCGATTTGGATAAATGACTGGATCGGGATCCACTACACATATGTAGAAGGTGAGAACTTAAGAAATTTTTGAGCTTCGTTGCTGATGCCGTGGGATCAGCGGGTTGTCCGCCAGGCGAAGAGGAGCCGCTTTGCAGGGTTCTTAGATTGGTGAGTTGAATGGCTATGCTCGCTTTATTTGTGAATTGAAGGGCGAGAAAGGCAATGCGCTTGCGACGTTTCCCTTTTCCAATATAAGTCTGTAATTTTTTTATTTCTGGCAGGTGTATGATTATTTCTTCTCTTTTATGTTGTTTTGGAGAATTGCAATTGTTTATTCTGCGGGCATCTATCGATATAAGACAGCTCGTCGTCCGGACATCATATGTGCTTGCATTACTATCGGAATAAGCCATGAGGTGTTTTTTCAGGCCATATTCTATTTTTTTCTCAAGGGCAGTTATGTCCGCATCTTCTGTGCTCATGAGGTAAGTTACAATAAGGATCGCAGCAAAACCACCGACAATGGCCAAGATAAGTTGTGTTCCGGTATAGTTCATATCAAGTCTTCCTTGCGCTGATAATCCATACAAGATTTTGCGCCGTAAAGCGGTGCATGTGCAAGATGGGCTTGCTGCGTGATACCTGCATTTGCGTGACGTCCCAATTGACGTCCAGTTCTTTTAATGTGTTGGTGGCAGTTGCCAGATTTTCAATGGTGACAAAATTCATTACGAGGGTGCCATCTGGTTTCAAGCGTTTCATGATGAGGCGAATGAGATCCCCCAGATTGCCACCAGAACCACCAATAAAAACAGCGTCAGGGTCGGGCCATTTGTCAAGACCATCAGGGGCTTTACTCTGTAGAAGATGATAATTGTGTACGCCAAGATCTCGCCGATTCTGCTCCGCGATCACGGCGTCCGCATTGTTTTTCTCAATAGCGTATATATAGCCATCGGGGACGAGACGGGCTGCTTCGAGGCCAACGGAGCCAGAGCCAGCGCCAATATCCCAGACGATAGATTCTTTGTGCAATTGCATGTAGGCCAGCGACACGGCACGTACCTCTCGCTTGGTGATCAGTCCCTTGTCGGGTTTGCGCTGATGGAATCGTTTATCGGGAAGGCCGAACAGAACATGTTTTGGCTTCAGGTTCACACGCCAGAGCAGCACAATATTGGGATCGGCAAATGTGTGATCAGCCGCCTCCTTGATGGTGAGATCGTTGATGAGGCGCTCGCTGTCCCTTTGCAGATGTTCAACAATCGCCATTTGAAAATCACCTTGTAGGCCTTGCGCGATCAGCATGCGGGCCAGGCGGTCAGGGCTGTTTTGAGGACTGGTGAATATGGCCATGCGGTCATGGTTTTGCACCGCGTGCAAGACGGGATAGAGGCCATGCTCGACGCCCTTGGTGTGATCCCATTCTCCCATATCCTTGCTATGCACCGAACAGATTTTGAGCTCGTGCCACGGGATGCCAAGACGGGCGCACGCCAGCTGTACCATCGATAGGTTTGGTAAAATTTCAAAAGCTTCAATGCAAAGCCGCGATTGCAAAAAGCCTGCAATGCCATGGCAAAGAGGATCGCCGGTGGCCAGTACCACGACGCGCTTGCCAGCTGATTGTGCGTTGCTGATTTGCTCTGGTACCTGCATGAGATGTCCTGTGAGGTCAAATGTCTGGCAATCTCTGGCAAAAACCTGTTCGAACAGGTTGAGTGTGCGGGTGCCGCCAATTACGAGATCGGCAGAACCTATATGATCAAGCATGGGCTCGGTCAGTCCTGCTACGCCATCATCATGCACGCCGATGATACGGCAGGGATTGATGGAGGGAGCTTTCGAAGCGATCAGTTCAGTCGGCTTGTTCATTGATTGCCCTCTTGTGACCTTGCTTCTGCCACTTGCGTACCCTTGAAATCGCTAACCAGCACTCTGAGCGTGAATTTGTCCCGGTAGCGCCCTGTCACGGTGTCGATGACTTTCTCGGCCACCGCTTGCTGGAAGGCGATGTCCATGCCCAGCGGTTCGAGGCGTTCAATGGCGAAGCGGGCGGTGATAGCGGTAGCAATTTCGTTGCAGACATCTTCGGCGACCCCAAGTTCAACTGCGATCTCTGCGAGCATTTGCGTGTTGACCTTGGAGCGTCCGGCATGGGTGATGGTTTCACCCTGGGCAATCTTGGTGAGCTTGCCGATCATGCCGCCAATGATGACATGCTTGATGCCTACCTTGACGGAGGTGTCCAGCGCATAGCGCAAGAAATCACCCATTTGTACGAAGCAAACAGGGGGCAGGTGCGAGAGCTGTTTGATGACGAATTTTTCGGTGCGCCCGCCAGTCGTCAGCACGATCGTATCTTGGCCATTGGCTTTGGCAACTTCAATTCCCTGAATGACGCTGGCCCGAAATGCGACGGTGGAATAGGGGCGTACGATACCTGTTGTACCAAGAATCGAAATGCCACCCAATATGCCGAGGCGGGCATTGATGGAGTGGGTTGCCATTTTCTCACCGCCGGGTACCGAGATGGTCACTTCCAGTCCCTGTTCTTGTAACAATTTATCTCCGGCAGCACGCACATTTTCCTCGATATTTTGACGTGGCACCGGATTGATGGCGGGGCCGCCAACTTCCAAACCAAGTCCGGTAAGGGTAACAGTGCCAACACCGTCGCCCCCTTTTAGCAGCACTTTGCCGCTGGCATCTGGTAACAGGCATACGTCAGCGGTGAGATGTGCTTTATCGGTGCAATCGGGGTCATCGCCTGCATCCTTGATGACCACGGCATGAGCGTAATTATCATTGAGCCGCGCTTCGATGACCTCAAATTTTACCAGCTGGCCATTGGGCAACTTGCATTCAATGTGGTCAGGAATTTCCCTCGTTACCAGTCCCTGGGTCGCAGCTTTTGCCGCCGCCGCTGAACAAGCGCCCGTCGTGAAACCGGTGCGATCTCCACGTTTCTTCTTTTTGGGTTTATTCGTCACGATAGATCTAACCCCCTCACCCCGACTCTCTCTCCCTTTTTTCTCCAAAGAGAGGAGGAGAGGGAGTAAAGCTGGCTCGGCTGAACGCCTTTTGCTGCCTCTCCCATAGAGAGAGGGCTGGGGTGAGGGGAGCAAAAGCTAGTATTTTCTCTAAACCAAACCTTCATTTGCTCGCCTTTTGTTTGGTTTCGGCTAGTGCCAGCAGGGCATGGATGGCGGCAACTACCAGCGTCGAGCCGCCCTTGCGCCCGCGGGTGGTCATCCAGGGAATGGTGCCTAGTTCCGCCAGCACATTTTTTGATTCTTCCGCCGACACAAACCCCACCGGCATACCAACGATAAGCGCTGGATTGATCCCGTCTTCCTTGATCATGCGAATGATTTCCAGCAGAGCGGTAGGCGCGTTACCTATGGCGACGATGCCGCCATTGAGTAATTCAAGATTTTGCGCTTTGCGCATGGCCTGTACCGCTCTGGTGCTGTTCATCTGCTTGGCCTTGGCGATTACGTCTTCATCCGAGATAAAGTGATGAGGTACGGTACCAAAATGTGACAATCGTGGTTTTGATAGCCCCACGCAAATCATTTCTACATCAGCGACAATCGCTGCACCTGACATGATTGCGCTGAGCCCGGCACTGACACAATCGGGATGAAATTTTGTGAGGCCGTTAAATTCAAAATCGGCGGTGGCGTGGATCATGCGTCGGACAATCTGCCACTGCGCCTCGCTATAATTGCCACGTTCGCCAGCTTCATGATCGACAATCGCGAAACTGTCATGCTCGATCTGTTGACCAGCTTTGGTCATTTGTTCGGTTATTGCATTGCTCATGTCACGGCCTCCTCATGTGAATGCTCATAAGATTGATCCTGCTCATCGCCGTGATCATGATGGTGGTGATGCTGGTGCTCAGCTTCCGCTTCCTCGCGGTAGGCGCAGCCATCGCATTCCATCATTACGGGTTGGGGCTCGCCTTTAATGATTTCCTTTGCCTGTACGATCCGTTCATCGAGCAGTTCAAAGATTTCATCCTCAAATCCAAAATAGCTGGCAAGGGAAAAACTGATCTGTGGATATTGGCTTTGCAGGCGGACCACCTGCTTTTTAATGCGTTCCATCAATGTGCCTGAAAACAGATAATAGGGCAGGACAGCTATTTGCATCATGCCCAGCTTGACTTGACGCTGGACAGCCGTTTCGAGGCGCGGGAAACTGATGCCGGTAAAGGCTGGGTCCACCAGTTCATGCTGGCTTTCTTCAAATAGATAACGTGAGAGCTTGGCGTTCTCGCCATTGGCGACCCGATCAGAAGAGCCGCGCCCTAGCAAAATAACGCCAGTGGTTTTAGGGTCAGGCATATCCAACTCCATCATCGCTTTGCGCAAATTGCGTTTGAGGATGGCCAGCAATTTGTCATTGGCACCGAGATGGCGGGCATAGACGAACTCGACATTTGGATATTGCTTGCGGGCTTTTTCTATATGATAGGGGATTTCCATTTTTACATGTCCCGCGGCATTGAGGATTAGCGGCACGACAATGACGCGGTCGGCCCCGTGGGTCGCATTGGCAAGGCCCATATCAACGGTGATGGGTTCGAACTCGATAAAGCACAATTCGATTTTCCAAGAGGGATTGCGGGCCTGCCAGATATTCGTAAATTTCTCTATTTCCTCATTGCCGGCAGCGACGCGCGAGCCATGGCCAACGAGGAGGACAGCGGTTGTCATGATTTTCTCTCCTGCAATGCAACGCTCTTGCGAAAGCGGTGCGTAAAATTTTTGTCATAGAGCTTTGATTTTGTGAGTTGTGACCAGTCACGAGCGCCAAGCGTTGGGCTGATCACAATCATGGCCTGTGACTTGATTTTTGCGGCGCGGCAATCATCATAAAGCGTCTCGATGGTGCTGCGCACAATGACTTCTTCATTGGGCCAGCTGGCTTTGTGAACGACCAGCACTGGCGCCTCTGTTTGCCAGCCAGCCTCGATTAGATCGCTCTGGATTTTTTGCACGAGGGTAATGGATAAAAACAGACACAAGGTAGACTGATGGCGGGCCAGCGCTACGAGATCTTCACCCGGCGGCATCGGCGTGCGGCCTTCAACGCGGGTCAGGATCACCGTTTGAGTGACCTCTGGCAGGGTCAGGCTTTCGCCAGCCGCTGCGACCGAAGCCATGGCCGATGAAATACCAGGCACAACACCGCTGTCGATGCCAGCCTTGTCCAGTGGCTGCACCATTTCGATGAGCGTACCATAGAGTGAGGGATCGCCAGTTTGCAGGCGGATAACGGTTTCATTCTGCCTGGCTTTTTCGATCAGCCAGTTGGTGATCTCTTCCAGCGTCATGCCTTTGCTGTCGGCAATTTCACAGGCTTTACTGGCCCAGCGCGTCGCGGTGATAGAGACCAGCGATCCGGCGAACAGGATGGCGCCCGCCTTATTGATGAGATCACGGCCCTTAACCGTGATCAGATCAGGGTCTCCTGGTCCCGCTCCCACAAACCATACTTTACTCATGTGAAACTTTCTGTAGTTACCACGTCGGATATTCATCAAAAAATGTCATTTCCGCGAAGGTGGGAAACCAAACGGCTATCCACTTGCTCTTTGTTCAAAATACCAAAATACTAGCTGCGCGCCTGCAAGTAAGTTTTGGAGACAGTGCTTGCAGATGGTCGCTTGGGTCCCTGCCACTGCGGGGATGACGTTTGTTGGATATGTCGATTGAGACATCTACGTTTCCAGAAACAGCCGTTTCTCAACAGCTATACTACCTTTGAGGTCGTGGAATGATTTGGCGATGGCCAGCGCGGCCAGATCGACCAGTGGCTCTATGATGATGACGCTCATATAGGCGGTGCCGAACAGGGCAACACCAGCAAGTGTTTCAGCGCCAAAGCCTTGACCGTAAAACGCCCAGAACGCTACCCAGGTGACGATGCCGCCCTGATAAGCGGTGGAGAGTGCGAGCGCTTGCTTATATTCGATATCCTTATATGCGGTTTTGGCCGGGATGATTTTTTTGGCCAGCAAAGACATGGCAAATAGTGGTACTAGCAGGGTGGTGAGATTGATACCATATTGCGGCAGATCAAGTGGTGCGAACAAAAAGCCCTGCAGCGCCAGACCAAGGCCAAGGCCAATCGCGGTTGAGGCAACCCCAAAGATCAGGAACAAGGTGGAGCCCATGATCAGATGCACCTCTGAAACCCCGGCGGGGTGATGGGGCAAAACCTGAAAATAGCAAAATACGGCAATGGTCGTGAATAGACTGCGCAGAGCAAGCGAAAGAACACCGTCTTTTTTTATGGTTTCCAGCGTGAGTTTGCCAGCAAAGCCAACAGCGGCAATGGCGGTTCCATAGCTAAGGGTCATTTTGGCGACATCGACGACACCTGGTTCAATATGCATGATGTTCTCCTTTAGTTTGATGAGGATTGATTTGAGGATGCAAACAGTTTTGTTGCGGCCATTGGATTGGATGGAAAATAGAGATGAAGATAAGAGGCATTGAGCCTTAAATCCCGAAATACGGGTTCGCCGGTGCGGCCCTTGCGCGCGCCCACACTCAAAGCGATGGGTTCAAGCGGGCTGTCGAGTTTTGAATAGTGATAGGTATGGCCGCGTAATTTTCCCTCAGGTAAATCAATGGCATGCATGCCAAGATTTGACAGTCTTTTTTGCATTTTCGCATGACCTGGCATCAATCCGACGAGTTCGGCGCTGGCCCCTTCTTTATTCGTGAGTTGATCAAACAGGTAGAGCATTCCGCCACATTCCGCATGGATCGGCTTGCCTTGTTTGTGATGTGTACGGATGGCCTTCAACATGGGAGCATTTGCAGCCAATTTATCCAGATGTAATTCAGGATATCCACCGGGTAGATAAAGAGCATCGGCATCAGGTAACTGCTGATCGTTGAGCGGTGAGAAAAATAACAACTCAGCACCTTCGTCCCGTAATAGATCAAGATTGGCGTGATAGAGAAAAGAAAACGAGTCGTCCTGGGCAATAGCGATGCGCAACCCTTCCAGCTGATTGGAGGGGGCTTCCAGGTTCGGGGACTTGAATAAAACGGGAGCTGGTGTAAATTTTTGAATGTCTTTCAAAGACAGGGCAGCCAGTGCGATACGATTGTCGAGATCATCAATCTCTTTGGCTTGCACAATTCCCAAATGGCGGCTGGGCAGAGCAATCTCTTCATTGCGCGGCAACCAGCCAAGCATGTTGAGGCCATCAGGCAGGCATTCTTCGAGCATTTCGAAGTGGCTGTCAGAGGCAACCTGGTTGGCGAACACACCCGCAAATGGCAGATCAGAACGATAGGTCGCCAGACCATGGGCCAGCGCGCCAAATGTCTGGGCCATGGCGCTGCCATTTATGACGGCCAGTACGGGGATATTGAAAAGCGTTGCGAGATCAGCGCTTGATTTTTCTCCATCAAACAGCCCCATCACCCCTTCAATTAGGATGAGATCGGCAGTGCCAGAGGCCTTATAAAGTAGATCGCGGCAATGTTGTTTGCCGCCCATCCACAAATCGAGCTGATAGACGGGATTGCCGGAGGCTTGTTCAAGGATCATGGGATCGAGAAAATCGGGTCCTGTTTTGAACACATGCACGACTTGACCGGCATCGCGATAATGACGCGCAAGTGCGGCGGTAACCGTGGTTTTTCCCTGGCCCGAAGCTGGAGCGGCGATAAACAAAGCGGGGCATTGTCTCGTTGAGGTGTTAAGGGGAGGTGAGCTCATAGATCGATCCCTTTTTGCGCTTTTATGCCATCACGGTAAGCATGCTTTTTATCGACCAGTTCGGTGACCGTATCGGCAGCTTCAACCAGCGCCGATAGCGCCCCGCGCCCTGTCACCACCACATGCTGCATGGCGGGACGTGCTTTGAGATCGGTCAGCACCTTGTCCATGTCCAGCCATTTATAGCGCAAGGGATAGGTCAACTCGTCCAGAACAATGAGATCATAGGAGGGATCATGCAGCATTTCGCGGGCGACATCCCAGCCTTTTTCGGCGGTTTGTTTGTCTTTTTCAAGGTTCTGGGTTTCCCAGGTAAAGCCCTCGCCCAGCACATGCCAGATGACGTTCGGATGGTTCTTGAAGAAACTTTCTTCTCCCGTATTGGAGCTGCCTTTGATGAATTGGGCAACCCCCACATTCATGCCATGACCAAGTGCGCGCGCGATCATACCAAAGGCTGAACTTGATTTGCCTTTGCCATTGCCGGTGAGCACGAGAAGCAGGCCCTGTTCGCGGTTGGCGCGATTAATGCCATCGTCCACGACCCTTTTCTTGCGCGCCATTTTTGTCTGATGTTTTTTTTGCGTTTCAGCGCTCATCAAATTGTCCCCCGGATTGAAGCCGTGGGCGAAATGAACGCCAACATCGTCAACGAGCTTCGAGAGATCATTGCCGCAGGGGAGTGAATACAAATGCCCATCATACTCTTCCTTTATCACGCCGCCCGCGCGATTGAGTGCCACCAAAGATTGATGTTTGAAGAGTGTTCCAAAGCAAGGAGATTATGAATCATAATCTGCCAGCCTCGGCAATGCCCTCCGCATGCCAACCGTAAAGCTTCGGGCCGGTCTCCGGGCTCATGAGGGGGCAAAATCATGACCAGACAGACCGCCTTCCCATATCCATGGATACAGTGGCTTCGTGATCTGTCAAACCTCACCTACCGTTGCGGGGGCAGCGCTGGAATTGCCTGTATATATACAAGGCGTGCCAGCTTCCCATTTCATCCTCCCAAAAACCATCAAGAGGAAACCTGAAGCGGATAGATGAAAACTAGGTGAAGGGAAAGGGACTGTCAACACGCAATAAAGCTCCTTTTTGCAGTGATTTTTCGATGTTGATAATTTATCGTTTGTACTCAATGACTTGGCGTGTTGTAGAATGTTGCGCACCTGCCTATTGTGTGCTTGTTGTAGCAGAGCGGGTGTCTTTGGACCACATGGCTTGTGTGCCGGTTTTGTTGAAACGGATATAGTTCATCTTGTGGGTTTGCATGGTAAAATGCAACGGGTTGTTCCGAGGTTTCAGGAATGGCAGGGCATTGTCGGGTGAGGCGGTATTGAGGCGCAGTTCAAATTTATAATCGCCCGCTTCAAAATCCAGAATACGGTTGATCTTCTCGTCGGCGCGCGGCACGAATTGCATGGGCTTGGAAAAGCTTGTTTTGCCAAGCAGCGCAACGGGCATAAAAGGCGTTTTGGGGCTTTGTCCCCAGGTGCCCAGATGCGCTGCATAAAACTTTTTGGTCTTGCCGGTGCGCGGATTGGTGACATTGAGGTCAATAGACAGAACGGTGCCGGTGCGTGCACCATCATTGGCGAGTGTTAAGGGCACGATGAATACTTCAAAGGGGTGTTCGGGGCTGTTGGGATCAGTATAGGCGATGCGCGGCGGCACATAGGCAGCGAAATCAGCCGAACGCACAACGGTTTCATAGAAACTATAGCCCGAAAACATCAAGGCAAAAGCCGAGATGATGGTGGCGAACAATCCGGCATGGGAGATTTCCGATGCGCCTCTGGCCTGATCAACGGCTTCATTTATAAACTGATCTGTTTTATTGCGTCTGAATAATGCCATTTTTATCTCCCTGTAAGCCTGTCAGATTTAATCGATATATATAGGATCGAATGTGGTCGCATTGCGGATACGGCCGACAAGAGAACCTAGCCTAAAAGTACTTTTTTGATGATTGCGCAAAGATTGTCGAGCTGCTTGTCGTCATATGCCTCCGCCGGGCTGTGTCCCCATGCAGGGCCGGGCCAGGCCAGATCATCATCATGGCGGGCAATGATATGAATGTGCAATTGCTCCACAATATTGCCAAGCGCACCTACATTCAGCTTCTGCGGTCGAAACAGCTCTTCCATGGCCGTCGAGACCTGGCGTATTTCGCGCATCAGAACGAGGCTGTCAGCTTCTGACAGATCAGTGATCTCGCTCATATTCTGGGCTTGCGGTATGAGGATCAGCCAGGGATAATGATGATCGTTGATCAAGCGCACGGTACATAATTTGAGCGAGCCAATTTCAACGCTATCGGCTGCGAGGCGTGGATCAAGTTCGAAGCTTGCGTCAATCGAAAAGGTGGGCGGAGTGCCACTTTCGATTATTTCAGGGGATGGCTCTCCGGCCAGGGTTTCCTTGAGCCCCATGCCAGCCAGCTCATCGGCACGCTCGTTTTCGGGGTGCCCGGCGTGGCCTTTGACCCAGTGCCAGGTGACATCGTGATGGGTACGCGCTTCATCCAGCTCTTGCCATAGATCTGCGTTTTTGACTGGCTTTTTGGCCGCCGTTTTCCAGCCACGGCGCTTCCAGCCGTGGATCCATTCGGTGATGCCCTTGCGCACATAGGTGCTGTCGGTGTGCAGATTGATTGTGCTGCGCTGTTCTGGATATTCCAAAGCCTTGATGGCGGCCATCAGCTCCATGCGATTATTGGTGGTGTCGCGCTCGCCGCCTCTTATTTCGCGGCGCTGCTCGGTACCAAACATCATGGTAGCACCCCAGCCACCCGGGCCCGGATTTCCCGAACAGGCGCCATCCGTGTAGATCACTACATCTGTTGAAAGCTGTTGATTGTTCATTTGCCAAATCCATATTCACTGACGTTTTTAATCTGCTGGTGAAAGAGCAATTTGCGCAAATACTCACGCGGGTCATGGCGATTGACCAGCGCGTCAGCGGGCGTGTTGATCCAATCATAGATACGGGTCAGCAAGAAGCGCAAAGCCGCGCCGCGGGCCAGCAGGGGCAACGCTTGAAGCTCTTGTTCTTGCAAAGGTCGTGTCTGCTCATAGCCTGACAACAGCGCGCGTGCATTGGTCATGTTAAAACTGCAATCGCTTTCAAAGCACCAGGCATTGAGACAAACCGCCAGATCGTAGCTGAGAAAATCATTGCAGGCAAAATAAAAATCGATGAGGCCCGATAAATTATCATCCAGAAAAAAAACATTATCGGGGAACAGGTCTGCATGAATGATGCCGGTGGGCAGATCTTTAGGCCAGTTGTTTTCCAGAAATGCCATCTCGGCGGTAATGACTTCGTGCAAGCCAGGATGAATGTTATCTACGCCATCCCCGCATTTTTCAAACAAAGGCCGCCAGTCCCCAACCGCAAGAGTATTAGGCCGGGCCATCTCAAAGTCTGCGCCCGCTATATGCATGGCACCTAGCGCCGTGCCAAGTCCGGCGCAATGGGCACGTTTGGGGCGGTTCACCGAGAAGCCGTCGAGAAAGGTCACCATCACGGCAGGGCAGCCCGACAAGGTTTTAAGAACCTGACCATTTTTGTCTTCAACAGGCAAAGGGCAGGAAATATCATGAGTTGCCAGATGCTCCATCAGTCCGAGGAAAAACGGCAGATCTTTGGTCTCCACGAGTTTTTCGTAGAGTGTCAAAATGTAGGAGGTTTTGGAGGTACGCACCAGATAGTTGGTATTTTGAACGCCCTCGGCGATGCCCTTGTAGCTATGTAATTCGCCCACATCATAGTCGGCTAGAAACGAGCGAAGATCATCATCGGCAATTTGCGTATAGACAGCCAGATCAATTCTCCATCAATTCAATTGGATTTAACTCTGTGGGGTTTCGTGTTTTTGGTTTAGTTCTTTGGGCAGCTTGAAGGCGATGTCTTCGTTTGCCGTTGTGATGGTTTCTACGCTAATTTGATAGCGCTTTTCAAAGTTTTCGATGATTTCATCAACAAGCACATCTGGGGCCGATGCCCCTGCCGAGATCCCCAGCACATTAACGCCCGCAAATGATGCCCAGTCAATATCGCTGGCTCGTTGTACCAGCACGGCATTGGTGCAGCCCGAGCGGGAGGCTACTTCCACAAGACGCATGGAGTTAGAGCTATTGGGGGCACCAACAATCAAAAATGCGTCGCAGCGATGGGCAATGGCTTTGACGGCTTGCTGACGGTTGGTGGTAGCATAGCAGATATCGTCTTTGCGAGGTGCTTTAATCCCGGGAAAGCGCGTCATGAGGATATCGATGATTTCTTTGGTATCATCAAGCGACAGGGTTGTCTGGGTGATATAGGCAAGTGGCGCGTCGGATTTTGGTGTAAACTGGTGCGCATCAGCTGCTGTTTCGACCAGTGATACAGCCCCGAGCGGTAATTGGCCCATCGTGCCTATTACCTCGGGATGTCTAGCGTGACCGATGAGGATAGTTTTGCGACCATCACTAAAATGGCGTTCGGCTTCGCGGTGGACTTTTGAAACGAGCGGGCAGGTGGCATCGAGGTAAAATAATTTGCGTTGACGGGCCGCGACAGGTACGGATTTAGGTACGCCATGAGCTGAAAAAATCACCAGCGCACCATCGTCTGGCACCTCGCTAAGCTCTTCCACAAACACGGCCCCCTTTTTCTTCAGGTTATTCACCACATAGCGATTATGGACGATCTCGTGGCGCACATAGACGGGCGCCCCATATTGCTGCAGGGCCTTTTCGACGATCTGAATGGCACGATCAACCCCGGCGCAAAATCCACGAGGTTTGCACAATAAAATTTTCAAGGGAGAGCTTATGGGCTCCTGGCATGGCATAAAGCTGTACTCGCTGATTAATAGTGACTGGTCATATTCGCATGCCAAAAACTGTGACATACAAGTTCCATATTTACCATATTTACCATGATTTATATAGCTATAGAGAAATCGTCCTTTGATGGCTTGCGGGAGGGGAGGCTCGCTGGTAGAAAGTTGATCTTAACAAAAACGTCAGTTTTGTCATGTAATGCGGTTTGTTTAGGTTGGCGTAACCATAATAGGTTATTATTGCCACCATGTTGCAATCGTGCAGTAGTAAATCTGTTGTCAATTATGGGAACGAGGGTGCAGGATTATTCCTGAAACAAGCATGAAATCAGTTTCTTTTATTACGCGGATATTATTGATCGGGGCTCTTGGCCTGATGATAAGCGGCTGCGCGATGACACAACTTGGAGGCATGTTCGGTAGCTCAAGCCCTGAAGACACCACTGCTTCCATTGACAGCTCTGTGATGCCGCAAGAACGTTCGCTTGCGATGGCTGCAAATGAGATGGCTCCAGCTGTTCAGACAGGAGGCGTTGGCAGCTGTCCACGTATTTCCATCTGGAAGAATGACGCGCAGCTAACTGTCTATCAAATTGGTAGGGTCGGTGACAATCTGGCCATTCGTCATCGTGGTGAAATCACCAAAACGGCCCGTGAGTGCGAAATCACCCCGGGGCAGGTGACCATCAAATATGGAGTTGCCGGTCGCGTATTGCTCGGTCCTCTTGGTAAATCAGGAGCCATTAAGCTGCCCGTGCTTGTGCATGTGACCGACCGGACCAGACAGAAAATCCAGACCACCAAACTCGATGTGATTGTTAATATTGAAGGCGGCAAACTGCATGGCAATTTCTCAACCGTGCAGAGTTTGTCATTTCCCATCGACCCTGGCGTTCCCGCCAGCCAATATAGCGTGTTTGTCACTTTCGATAAAAATGCCGATGGCGCCGGTTAGCGTTTTGGGTTTGTTGCCTGTCTCATTCCAGAATTTCCAATGAACTGATTGCCATTGTTATTTTGCAAGATTAGACATTGGCGTGTGTCATATTGAAGAGACAAGGCGTTCGTTCGCAAAAGATGGTTCATTGATTAATTTGCGGGGGAACATTCTTCAATAATCTGACTATCCAGGTCACAAATTTTCAAGAATATCGCTGTCTTTGTATGTTTAAAGGGAAGCCATACAAATCTACCGACGCCAGTCGGTACTAGTTTATCTGCACGGAATAGAGGGGCCGGAGAGCTATGAAGCGGGGAGCACCAAAGCTTCCCGGACCCGCTTAAAATGGTAGCTTGACGCTATTTCATTTTTTCCATGCCATCTTTCATCATACCATCTTTTTTCATGGCGTCGTGCTTCATGCCGTCCTTTTCCATGCCATCTTTCATCATACCATCTTTTTTCATGGCGTCGTGCTTCATGCCGTCCTTTTCCATGCCATCTTTCATCATGCCATCTTTCATCATGCCATCTTTTTTCATGGTGTCATGCTTCATGCCATCTTTTTTCATGCCGTCTTTCATCATGGGCTTTTTCATATCGCCCTTCATCATGTCTTTTTTCATTTCCATTTTCTTCATATCGTCCATTTTTTGGGCTTGGGCGGCTGTGAAAGCCGTGCCAATCATCATCGTGGAGCTTGACATGATCAAGGTAGCTATCAGTTTAGACATAGTAATTTCCTCACGAGTTGTTACCTCGCGCAAAGCGCGCAAGGTTGGTCTTTTCATCAAACAAAATTGATATCGCGAGGGCATAACGAAGAGTTCACAAATTTATAACAATGCCATGTTGATGTGACTGGACAGCTATAATGACAAAGGCGGTATTTAAAAACCGTTTTCCGGACCATCGTAAATGGGGATTGCGGGCAAAGCACTGCGGTTTGCTGATGAGAATATTCTCGTATTCAGCCTCATTATGTATGCATGAGTTATACTCATTACATTATTCCATAGTTTGCATAAGGGTTATGAGCTGCTTTTTTTGTTGCAGCAAGTCCACTAACCATCTGAAATTAAGGCGAAATATATCGAAAACACAAATGAGCGAGCGTGTCTTTTATGAGGGTATGGGCGCTGCGTGAAAACGGGCGTGACAATATGCAAGACTTTATTAGTTGCTTGAAGCGCAGTATATTGGCTTATGACCCAACTGCGTGAACCAGATATACCCGCACTTGATGAGGAAGGTGCAATAGTGCGTGAGGACGCTGCGCCGTTTGAGCTGCTCGAAGGGGCCGTGGATCGGGGTTTGGTGTTGGTTTGCGATCATGCCAGTAATCATCTACCGGAAAAATATGGTTCTCTTGGTTTATCCAAGGCGGAGTTTGAGCGCCATATTGCCTATGATATCGGTGCGGCAGACGTCACAAGACGTATGAGCAAAATACTTGGTGTGCCTGCGGTTCTGTCGAAATTTTCGCGGCTGTTGATCGACCCAAATCGGGGGCCTGATGACCCCACGCTGATCATGCAGCTTTCAGATGGGGCAATTATTCCGGGCAATGCGCATATCAATGATGACGAGCGTCAGCGCCGCCATGAGCAGTTTTATAAGCGGTATCATCAAGCGATTGATCGCCAGATCGACAATTGTATTGATGCGGGTCGCCCTTCTGCGATTGTTTCCATTCACAGTTTTACGCAAGAATGGCGCGGTGATCTTCGACCATGGGAGGCGGGTGTTTTATGGGATAAGGATGATCGACTTGTCCACCCATTGCTCGATTGCCTGCGTAGGGAAACCGATTTTACGATCGGAGATAACGAGCCTTATACCGGGAAAACCAAAGGTGATTGCATGAATCGCCACGGCACCTCGCGCGGGCTGGCTCATGCCTTGATTGAAATTCGCCAGGATCAGATCAAGGACACGGCGGGTCAGCAAGAGTGGGGCGGGCGGCTTGCCGATATTCTGACGCGCATCTTGGCTGACCCCCAGCGTGCCCATGAACTTTCCATTATCAAAAAATAGTGCGCGACTGGTGGATAACCTTGATAGCTTGCTTGTAATTCATGGCGTGCCACTTATCCTTGGTGAAAATTTCAGAGGGGCTGTTCTTATGCGAATTTCTTGGCCCCAATAATTTTGGAGGAGTGAACCATGAATGAATCTGTGCCAGGTGGAACCACAGCCGATCAATTGCGCTCGATCATTGAACGCATCGAAAATCTTGAAGAGGAAAAGGCTAATCTGACGGCCGATATACGCGAAATCTATTCAGAAGCCAAAGGCAATGGTTTTGATGTCAAGGCCCTGCGAGCGATCGTTCGCATGCGCAAGAAAGACGATCACGAGCGCATGGAAGAAGAGGCGGTTCTGGCCACCTATATGCATGCGCTTGGCATGGCGGATCCCGAAGAATAGGGGCATTTTTTGCGACCTAATGCTGCGCTAATTTGCGCGGTCTGGTGGCAGGCTCGATATTGCGCGCATGATGGCGAATATTGAGGATAGCCTTGCCCTTGAATTGCTTGTCCCACAAGGCGTGAGCTTCTCTTGATGAGGGGCGGAACTGCATGGGGATATTTTCACTTGATGCCAGCAGTTCATGAACCCGGTCATATTTTGGTTCGACCATGGCGACGAGCATTTTATTTTGTGCAACAGGTGTTGTGGTCATCAGCGGCATGATCTGGAACGGGCGATAAGACAGCTCGTCTGGATGTTCTTCATCAAAGGCTGGGGCATACGATACTCGCTCGGCATCAAATTTCGTTTGACGTGCCTGTTGCATTGTCGGGGATGCGAGGGTCACGATATCGCGCGGTTCTGGCATAAATTGTGCGGTTGCATCCGGGCTGGTGTTTTCATTATTCTCAACTGGTTCTTCGGTGGTCCAGTCGGCGCGCGGGGTTACGCCATTTACCCAAAGGTTTTGGTTTGGCCGTGCAGCTACTGGTGGTTCGGGAGCAAGCGACGCGAGTTGGATAGTCGCGCTCCGTGTCATGGCATGTGTTGAGCCATTACCAGCGGGTGGGCTGGTACCTTCAGCACTGGCAAGTCTGAATTGCCCCTTATCGATTTGTACAGGTTTCGCAGATGCTACGCTTGTTGGGGGAAAGGCTTTATTGCCGGGCTTGTTGATCCATAACCGGCTGGCATAGTTGGCAAGTGTGGGGCGTGAGACGCCGGGTATTTCCATTGTGCCATAGCCATTAATGGCGAGCGAGGCGATCGTCATACCAGAGGCTCGGCCGCTTGCAGATTTCGCCGTGCCCACATTATTACCCGGAATGCTGGCATTGGCGAGCAGGGTTTTGATGTGGCTTTCGCGGGCCAGTGCAGCTAGTTGGGTGCGGGCTCTCTTGCGATCTTTTGAGTTTAGTGGCCCGCCGGAGCTGGGACGATGTTTTGTAGCACCATGAGGAAACAGCATGGCCAGCTGTGTGCGGTTCATGCGGGGCCAAGCGCGCACACGAGCGGTATCAACATGCACGAAGGGCAGGGCGGAGGTCGGATAATAACCAACGCCACCGGTTTCTAGTAGGAAGGCGTGTTTGCGTACCATACTGACCTTGAGACCGGGAAAATGAATATCCATGGCGCGTCCGCCCACATGCTGGCTTTTCCTGGCCTGACCACCACCCCGACGGCGTAGTCTTCGATTGGTTTTGGCCGAACGGTGACCAGAGATCACATGAATAGCTTTTTTATATCCCAGTTGCTGCTTCAACTCCCAAACGAGATCAAATAGTTTGGGATCCATTGTGGTGGTGGCACCGGTGCGCCAGTCGCGCATGGCATGGTTGAGCTTTTTTAGACCAGCGGGGAGATATTTGCCATCGCGCTTGAAGGTGACGGTGCTGGTTTCTTTTAAATGTATCTCATAAAGGGTCAGCGTGCGTTCATCACGCGCCGCATCGGCTCCGTTTGGCTGTAAGAGCAGACTTGATAGGAACAGGCACGCGCCAGCAGCAAATGCTGTCAGCAAACCCCCGGTCAATCCACGCAAACGCGACCACAAACTCATGCCAGTACTTTCAAATATTCCCACGAACTACCGAGACAGCATATCGATTGATGCTGGCGGTCTCTACTCCTTTGTTTTGACGAAGAGGGAGTTTCTCGTAGGAAACGGCCTTCACTCGGGTCAGGAGCTTATCCAGGAAGTTTGTTTACTATATCCTGATCCACTATATTTACCAAAAAACTACGGTTTTTGCGACAATGCGTTTTTGTTTTGGTTAGTAAATCGTTAACATCCATCCATTTTTAACTAGTCTACTATTAAAATCCATTTAGGCAAAACAAAGACGGCAAAGAAGATGCTCTTCTTTGCCGCCTGGTGTGTGTTCTATTTGCCCCACCTAAGAGTGAGCCTTTGTCGGACTATGTCGTTTTCGCGTTATTCTAGAAGAGCGAGAAAAAACTGTCGGAAGACGCCTGTTTACGTCTCTGGCGTTGGCGATAAACCCTGATCCGGCGTCTTTTTTGAGATCTGGTGTTGCGACCACCCCAGTAAGAATTGCTTGAGCTATCGTTAAACCACCAGTTTTGATAGTTGTTGCGACGCTCATAGTTATCCATACTGACCATGCTTGGTTCAATTTTTTTCTTGCGAACCTCGGGGAACTTGGCTTTTGCATAGGCGACGCCCCTGGTTGTAGCGGCATAGATGCGGTTGTCATGTCCATAAACATCATTGAAACTGTTGAGCGTTCCTCTGGCATCTGCCCATAATGTGAAATAGGTCACATGCACTGGTATTTTGGTTTTCAGCATGATCTGCTTGTTGGCGGTGGTAGCCCATTTGTCGCTGACACGGCCCTTCGACCAGCCGTTCATGCCGAGCACAACTTCTGCCATACGCCGTGGGTCCCGGACCCGCATGCAACCATGGGAAAATGCGCGTCTGTTCTTGTTAAACAAAGACCGTGATGGTGTGTCATGCATATAGACGGCATGCTTGTTGGGAAACAGGAACTTTACACGACCAAGCGCATTGCGTGGGCCAGGTTTCTGGCGGATCCACATGCGGCCATCGCGGACGCCCCCTTCATAGCCACTAGGTATGCGGCCATGCATTTCGTTCCAGATGATGGATTGGGGAATATTCCAATAGGGGTTGAAGACAACGGATTCCATGATATCGGAAAAGACTGGTGTTTTATTGGTTGGTTTGCCAACAATGACCCGTTCAGTATGCATCATTTCGCCATTGCGCAGTACTCTCACTCTATATTCTGGAATATTGATGCGGATATGGGTCTCGCCGAGATTGCGCGGCATCCAGCGCCAGCGCTCCATATTGGCAATGATCTGCTTGTAGCGGTTTTGCTTGGGAGCATTAAGAGCAAAACGGGTTTTCAGTCCAATGACACCTTCAGCTTTGAGGCCAGCTGATTTTTGGAACGCCATAATGGCTGTCTCCAGTTTCGCGTCGTACACTCTTGGATCAATGACCCCATTTTTTACGGGCACATCAAGGCGTTTGCGGATCAATGCAATCTGTGGATGTTTCATGCCATATTTGAGCACGGGGCCGCGAGGTATTCTGATCTGTCGGGCGGAATCCTTGGTGGTTATTTTGGTTTTCGCAAGGGCGGCCATGAGGGCCTTGAACTGCGGATGGCTGGGATGCTGGGCAATCAGATAGTCGATGACATCACCCGCATCTGCCAACCCGGACAGCTTGTCGCTGGCCTTGAACGTTTTGGCCTTGCGATCAAGAAATCGGCTCAATTCAGATTGATCAAATCGCCCACCATTGGCATGGCGCATATAAATCAAAGCGGCCTGGCTGATCTTCAACTCGGCATTGGCCAACTCGCCAGCGATTGATTCTTCGCTATCGCTGGACAAGACAGGCAGTCGGTAGTCTTTTGGATCGAGGCCATACAGACGCGCATTAATCAACTCTTCCATGACTTGCTGGGCGCGGCTATTTATACGTCCGCCGGTAATCCATATAGTTCGATAATCACGCTTGGCATAAAAATCGACCAGTGCACGACGATCCCGCATGGACCAGCTGCGTTTGCGATTTTTTGCGGAGAGCTTGGTTTTGAGTTCGTTGGAGATCAGATTTTTTGTTGAGAAAGCTGCCATAACCTCTCCTTGCTGAAAAGCCATTGAGGAACTAATTCCCAGGCCAGACAGGACCAAAAACCCCGAAACAAACGCTATCCCTTGCGTTTTCTTGAACATGAATACTACCCTTTACTACCCGATATATTAATATATATGAGTATGTCTTCACCGCTATAAAAGCTTCTGCATGCAGATTAGCCAGATAACCTTGTTTTGAATATGGTTTAGACACAATCAGCGAAGTTTTCTTATCACTCTGGTGCGAAAGGGGCACAGAGTCGCCGTTGGCCTGTGAATAACATACCTTGACTTGAACAATCCCGTTATTTCAAGTTTCTCCTCTTGCTTGCTAGGTGCTGCGTTTTCTATTAGTCGCGCCAAACCGACTATTGGTTCATTATTTTAGCATGAATGTACGTGCTAAGCGCCGGCTTCGAGACCAAATTCGCGCATTTTACGATATAGCGTCGAACGGCCGATACCCAGTTTTTTGGCAATCTCGGTCATGTGTCCGTGATAGCGCCCAAGCGCTAGCCGGATCATGTCGGCTTCGACCTCATCAAGGGGACGCACATCACCATCATCGGTGAGGATTGGGATGCCAATCTGAGATTTGTCGCCAATCTGTGTCTGATCCCTGGAAATCTCAATTGTATTGGGCTTGTTACTTGTCTCGCCAATCATCGCCGGGCCATCATAGACGGGGCGTTTTTCAACTGGTTCGGGCGCCGGTGGCACTTCCGCTTCGAAGCCTTCCACATGGGCGGCAATCTGCGGAAATTCATTGATCCCAAGCTCAGGTCGATCAGCCAGTACGACGGCGCGGAAAATAGCGTTTTCCATCTGACGTACATTGCCCGGCCATGGATAGCGTCGCATCAATTTCATGGCTTGCTCGTTGATACCATCGATTTTTTTGCCCTCTTCAACGGAGAATCTCGAGATGAAGTGGCGCACCAGGTCCGGGGTATCTTCGATCCGCTCACGCAAAGGCGGGATCATCACGGGAAAGACATTCAGGCGATAATAAAGATCTTCACGGAATTTACCTTCCTGAACGAGCCTGATCATGTCCTGATTGGTTGCCGAGATGATGCGGATATCGACTTTGACGGGGCGTTTGGCACCAACCGGGTCCACCTCGCCCTCTTGAATGGCGCGCAAAAGTTTGACCTGAGCTTCGAGAGGAAGTTCGCCGATTTCATCGAGAAACAAGGTGCCGCCGTTCGCTTCAACGAATTTGCCGTCGCGCTTTGCAACCGCACCAGTGAAGGCACCTTTCTCGTGGCCAAACAATATACTCTCGACAAGGTTTTCAGGAATGGCACCGCAATTGACGGTGATAAACGGCTTGCCAGCACGTTCTGAACAACCCTGAATGGCCCGTGCAATCATTTCCTTGCCAACGCCACTTTCCCCTTCGATCAGAACCGGGATATTA
>JAAETJ010000181.1 GCA_024228495.1 bacterium
CTTGATTTCATCGACATCATAATACAGGCAGCCAATTGCACTGGCAAATTTTTTTGCAATCGTCGACTTTCCCGCCCCAATCATTCCTCCGAAGAAGACAATCATCGCTTCCCCTCCCTATTTACGCTCTACTGCACTAGTCAGTTGTCGTCAGCATTTGCTGTTGTTGCTCGATATCCCCAGATGGGAATTTATAGTAGCGAGAGAATGGCATGGGTTTGTCATTTTGGCAAAGTGTGATGTTCCTTGCTGGAATTTCTGATCGGCTCTTCATGGTTTTGAATTCATTGGAACCTGTTCGAGTGTACATATAGCAGAACACCTTTATTTTGATTCAGTTCCGAATTTTTCTCGCTCACGGCTATTCGGGCTTACGCCCGGCCTCCGCGGGGGCGGCGCACCGGCGCCGGTCGCTTTTCGCGTGCGCCAGGCATGGCGCACTGGCGCGCAAGCGCCAATCACCGGGCTGTGGTGGCCTGGTGGTGACTTGGAGGTGCGCGCTCGGCGTTTTTGAGCGTTAGTCCTCTACGGACCCTGATGAC
>JAAETJ010000182.1 GCA_024228495.1 bacterium
GATCTCACGATATAGAGCGTATACAAGCTTTCATCAGCGGATGTGTACAGGGATTACATTCCTTGGTCAAACCAGTTTTCAGCATGGAGTTAGATGATGTATCGACGTGTCAACGTTTGGAGCGACCAGTCGACATAGTTATACTCGAGGGCTGGTTTGTAGGAAATCTCGACATTGACCAATATCGCAACACATTTGACCTAATTCAACTCCTGATCTACCTAGACTCAGTAGTTCCAAGTTTAGCTCATGGATCAGGTAACCGTTCAGCGATGACTATATCATTGATTCCGAAAGTTTGTTCGGCCAGATGGGTCAGCCACAGCAGCAAGGTTCTAAAGCGTAACTTATCGAGGTTCAATTTTCGTCCGCCCCGCCGTGGAGTGGCTAAGCAAGCCCAGTGGACCCAGACCCAGAGATTACGTAACAACAACGCGATACCGACAAACAATAAGCGCAGGGTTGGATTGCGCGTGGTGGTTTTGATGCACGCTTCATTTAATTGGCGATAGCTGGTTTCGATCCCGAATCGGCGCCGGTAGATATCGTAGACCCAGTGGGTGGTTTTCGGCGTGACGCCCCAAACCGCATAGACCAGCGTTTGGCGACCGTGTCGCTTACGCTGGCCGTTCCAGTTACGGCAATGGATACAGATCGGCACGCTCGCCTTACGCTTGGCCCGGTTAGTCAGAGTGTAACGTGCCCAACCGCTGTGCTTTTGCGCGGCAAAGACCCGCGTCCCACTGGGGCCGCGCGAGTCACTGGCTTTGCGGCCACGGGCAATTACCGGCATGATGAACGGATAGCGTGCCGCTTGCAGATAGCGCATCACATCGACACTGTAAAAACCCCGATCAAGCAGTAACAGCTTGACCCGGATACCGGCCTGTGCCGCCCGACGCAGCAGCCGTTTAAGCACCTCAACCATCGCCGTGCCGTGTTCGACGCGGATCAACGCCACGGTGTAACGGTGCCCGTTTTTGATAATATAGCAGGTGGCGTAGGCATGAAAATGCGTCGTTCCGCTTTTCGCTTGGCTACGGTAGATTTCCTCCTCATCGCGATGAGGCTTACCGTGGTAAGGGCGTAAGTTCAGATCAATCGCCAAGTACCAACGCCGTTTTTTAACAGACTTGGGCAGTTGCTTGCTGAAACTGTCATTGAGTTGGTTCTCTATAAGCTCGGCTTTGGGGCACAGGGCAGCCAACGCATCGCGCACGGCTTGATCGCTCGGGGCATCCCGAAGCTGTGCACACGCCCACGCGATCGAACACCGTTGTGCGGCGGCGTAAAATAAAAGCTGCAGCACCGTCAACACGGTGCATTTGGGGCCATGGTCGTGCCAATGCAACTGAGACTGGAGTAGCGCCGCCGCATAGCGAAAAATCGTTTTTGGTGTCATCATATAGGTCGGTGAGGGCATCGGTCACTCCGGCTGAAGGTGTTGAGATAGCTTCAGTATAGGAGAAGCGATGCGCTCACTTTCGTCCAATCAGATAAACTTGGAACTACTGAATCTATACGGTGGATCGTACAACCCGCGTAAAATGCGTGGTGGCTCCAACTGGTCGACCCATTCCTGGGGAATCGCACTTGATTGGGACCCAGAGCACAACAAGCTCAAATGGAAACACGACCGAGCCAGCCTAGCGTCATCTGAATATGACGACTGGTGGAAATTCTGGGAGGAAGAAGGCTGGGTCAGCCTTGGCCGCAGCCGTAATTTCGACTGGATGCATGTGCAAGCAGCAAAGCTTTGACGCATCTGCAAATTAGAAGTGAACTTCGAATAGACCGACGGCCATCTCGGCGTAGAAATCCAACGGCAGTGGTCCAACCTCACCACTGCCCACACTACCCCCGTTTTATTCGCGTTTTGTTCACTGGTTTGTCTCTCATCCACCACCCAGGTAATATATAAAGCAATCAATACACAGATAACACTATGACGACGAAAGAACGGATTAAAGCTGAGATTGACACCCTTGGTGATGAAAATCTAGACGAACTTTATAAAATCATAAAGCATTTTATGCAGACGAAATCAATGCGACAGAAATCTAGTTTCATGTCTAGGCTAAAACATATCGAGATCGATGCCCCTGCAGACTTCTCCGTTAATTTAGATCAATACACCAGCGGACAGAAACAGATTGAATAGAATTTTTGTCGATACACTCTTTGTGGTTGCATTGGTGAACCGTCGAGACCAATATCACGAGTACGCCTCAGAATTGGCAGAAAAATACGACGATCATCCGTTGCTAACGACAGATAGTGTTCTGCTAGAAATCGGCAATGCGCTCGCTCGCAATTTCAAAATACAAGCTGTTGATATTATTGATCAATTTAAGTCATCCGAAGAGATCAAGATTATCGGTTCAAGTCCATTGCTGTTTGAAAAAGGGTTCGAACTTTACAGAACCCACAAGGATAAAACTTGGGGTTTAGTTGATTGCCTCTCCTTCATTGTCATGCGAGAAGCCAACATTGATAGCGCATTAACCTTTGACCAACATTTTGTTCAAGCAGGATTTAAGGCGCTTATGAGAAACAAACCATAGACACAAATCGCTGTAGCAGCACCCTATAAAAATCAAGACTCAGAACTCAGAATCCGTCAGAGAGACAACTACCCGAAACCCTGTATCGTAGTCGAGGTCGAAAGGGTGATATCGGTTGCGGCACGCACAACATACAACCCCCTGCTCAAGGCTCCAGCAACCGCCCCGCACCACCCCCGAGCGGACGCTCCCCTTGGCCTTCGTCCACTCCCAAACATTACCGACCATATCCCATACACCATCCGGGCTTTCTCCTTGCGGATAGGTACAGACAGCAGTCGCACCTATCCCATACTTTCTTTCCATACCACGCTCCCTGGTATTGGCGCGAGCAGCATCAAAACCACCGTTCCACGGATATTCCCGCCCATCGGTGCCTCGAGCGGCTCGCTCCCATTCTATTTCCGTGGGCAAGCGTACTTCATAGCCATCGGGCATAATCAAACGTATCAAACCATCGGTACTCAGAACACGAAAGCCTTCGGCTCTGAGTTTCTCATTTAGCCAACGGCAATAAACCTGCGCCTGATTCCAGGAGACCCCCACTATCGGCAACAAGGGATTATTTAAGGACCGATCCGTCCAATACTTAGGCTCATCATGTCCGGCTTCCACAAAACGGGCAAACTGTGCGTTGGTCACCGGGTATTTAGCGATCCAGTAACGGTAATCGATAGTTCGTGATCTCTTTCTATCCCCGTAAAAAAATGTCCCTGGTTCCACCGCCACGAAAGCATTCAGATCATCCGATCGCCAGCCGGTATCTCCCAGAATCAGCCCAGCCTCCTGCCGTCGTCGGGACTCTACAGCTGCATCCTGCATAGTTTCGACAAGAGTTGTCTGTATGCGTTGAAACACTCGCCTTCCTACGCCAGTCTCACCCACATCCCGCAAGACTTGACCGGCCAGTAGGGTGCCAAGGCCCCGATTCTCCACCGGTAACTCAGCTTGCATGATCTCTTCCAATAAAGCGCCAGCCGCATGAGGATCTTTGCGCACGATGCCCAAAACACCGATACCCAATAGCAGAGTTTCGCGCCAGTGAGACTCGTTGAGATGGGTCAGAATTTCCCGAAGAGCTTTCTCTTTCGGTAGTAATGTCAAACCACAGCCGGCCAGATATTCTTCTAGGGTCTGGTGAATAAAACCGTACTGACCTCGACCTCGCTCCAGTAACAAACTGGAATAGCGGTGCAC
>JAAETJ010000183.1 GCA_024228495.1 bacterium
AATAGTTTTTAAGGGAGGTTTTACCAATGGCACGTATATCACTTAGGCAATTGCTCGATGATGCTTCAGAACATGGCTATGGCATGCCAGCATTTAACATCAACAATATGGAACAGATTTTCGCGATCATGGATGCAGCTCAAGCTGTTGACAGTCCCGTTATCCTGCAGGCTTCTCGCGGTGCGCGCGCCTATGCAAACGACATTATGCTTGAAGCAATGGTCACTGCGGCTGAAAAAATCTATCCAGATATTCCAATCTGTCTGCATCAGGATCACGGCAATGACGAACGTACATGCCTGTCCGCTATGCAAGCCAGTTTTGCTTCCGTCATGATGGACGGCTCGCTCGAAGCTGATGCTAAAACACCTGCTTCATATGAATATAATGTCAACGTCACCAAAAGTGTTGTGAACATGGCTCATAAAATCGGCGTTTCGGTTGAAGGGGAACTTGGTTGCCTTGGATCACTTGAAACGGGTATGGGTGAAGCTGAAGATGGTCATGGGTTTGAAGGCAAGCTGGAAATGTCTCAGCTTTTGACCGACCCCGATGAAGCGGTCGACTTTGTTTCCAAAACACAGTGTGACGCTCTGGCGATCGCTATGGGCACCTCTCATGGCGCTTATAAATTCACCAAAAAGCCAACCGGCGATGTGCTTGACATGAAGGTTGTTGAAAACATTCATGCCAAAATGCCAAATGTTCATCTGGTAATGCATGGCTCGTCTTCAGTTCCGGAAGAACTGCTGGAAATCATCAACAAACATGGTGGTGCCATTCCTGAAACTTATGGTGTGCCAGTTGAAGAAATTCTCAAAGGCATCAAGCACGGCGTGCGCAAAGTGAACATCGATACAGATCTTCGTCTCGCAGCGACCGGCCAGGTTCGTAAATATCTGGAAGATCATAAAGATGGTTTCGACCCTCGTGGCTTTTTAAAACCCGCAACTGCGGCCATGAAAGATCTTTGTCAGGAACGCTTTGAGCAGTTCATGTCGGCTGGTAAAGCCTCGAAAATCAAGGTTATCCCGCTGTCTGAAATGGCGAACCGTTATGCTTCTGGCGAGTTGGATCAAAAAGTATCACCAGCCCTTGCCGCAGAATAATCTGGGGCTTTAAAGAAACTGGCTGTTCCAACTGAGTTGATCAGCGATTATACCGGAACCTTGCGACAATACAGCTCGCCAAGGCTCCGGTTTTTTGTTGCAAGAATTGCAGCAGTAGGGGATAAACAGCCTATATTTGGACATGGACCCTGTTTGTCGGGTGCTTCAATTCTTTGCGAGCCTTTGAAAGGAACATGCGCGATGAACAATGAAATTTTGATCTCACCATCAATTCTGTCGGCAGACTTTGCCAAGCTGGGAGAAGAAATACGTACCATCGATGAACAAGGCTGCGACTGGATACATGTCGATGTCATGGATGGCAATTATGTGCCCAACATTACAATTGGTCCTGATGTTGTTTCGGCACTCCGTCCACATACTAAAAAGGTCATGGATGTTCATTTGATGATCGAAAATGCCGATAACTATATCGAGGCGTTCGCCAATGCAGGTTCCGACCATATTATTGTGCACGAAGAAGCCTGCACCCATCTTGATCGCTCCTTGCAACTGATCCGCTCACTCGGTAAGAAAGCTGGCGTCTCGCTTAATCCGCACACCCCGGAAAGTGTGATCCAATATGTCATGGACCGGATTGACCTGGTGTTGGTAATGTCTGTAAACCCCGGATTTGGTGGGCAGTCGTTTATCGAAAGCCAGCTTGACAAGATTAGCAATATACGCGCCATGATCGGTGATCGTCCGATTGATATTGAAGTTGATGGTGGTGTCAGCCCTGTCACGGCCGGTGCTGTTGCAGCTGCTGGTGCCAATGTACTGGTAGCGGGTTCTGCCACCTTCAAGGGCGGACCATCACAGTACAAAATCAATATGGATGCCATTCGTGCCGCTGCTGCCGAAGGCTTGCGTAACAAGGCAGCTTAGCCTCGTTTGAATAGAAGATTGGTCGGGGGAATATGATGGTCGATATAGCTGAAAAAATGAAAAATCAGGATTACAGCTGGCTTGAAGCCGTTGTCTTTGATCTCGACGGTACTCTGCTGGATAGCGCTCCCGATCTCACAGCTGCTCTGAATCTCGTCCTTGAGATGGAGGGACTATCGCCGCTTGGGGCCGATAGTGTACGTTACATGATTGGTGCAGGGGTTCCCAAACTGATCGAACGTGGTTTTCGCGAATATGGTGTGGAGCTTGATGCGAAAAATCTGGACCCTGATCTGCTGGATGCGTTTTTGTCGTATTATGATGCGCACGCGGCCGATCTCAGCAAGGTTTACCCAGGCACTTATGGGTTGATTGAAATGCTTTGCAATAAATCTGTGCGCATTGGTCTTTGCACCAATAAGCCAACAGAGGCAACGCTGGCAATCTTGAACAGCTTTGCAATCGTAGACTGCTTTGACAGTGTGATCGGTGGCACGTCTGGCTTTCCCAAAAAACCTGACCCCGCGGGTCTTCAAGCCTGCCTGGAAGAAATGGGGGTGACCCCCGAACAGACACTGTATATCGGCGATAGTGCCATTGATGTGAAGACGGCGCGCAATGCTGGTTTGTCTGTTGTGGCGATGACATATGGCTATGAACGTACGCCAGCCAAGGACCTTGGCGCCGATTTGATCGCTGACAATTTCAAAGAGCTGGAATTGGCGATGGAGAAAACCCTAAAATTGCGTCCCGGAGCTGGAAGTTAAGCAATTTTTACCGCGATTGACATGGCAGAAAAATTTAGCAAATTCTTAACTGCGTAATGAGACACTTTTCCAAATAATAATTATTTGATCGAAGGATTGTCTCATATGTCGTCTGCTCAGGTTTGTTTAGCTGATTTGGAAGCTCTTTCCGTTGAGCACGATGCTGGTAAACGTCGTGAACTGTTGCGCAAGGTTACCGATCTGTTCTTTATCACCGAAGAAAAACAAAGCGAAGCTGATCGTGATATTTTCGGCGGTGTACTGGAGCGCATTTCTTTTGAATTGGAAGTGGAAGCACGGGCCGAGCTGTCCCAGCGTCTCTCTTCAACGCGCTTTGCCCCTCATAATATCGTTCGCCGCCTGGCTGAAGATGATATTGATGTTGCCAAACCAGTGCTTGAGCGCTCAACCGTTCTCACGGATGAGGATCTTGTTGATATTGCCTATTCCAAAGGACAGGAACAACTAATGGCAATCTCCCGCCGCGAAGCTTTGTCAATAGCTGTGACGGATGTCATCGTGCAGCGTGGCAATGATGAAGTGTTGACCAATGTGTCGGGTAATCTTGGTGCTGTGTTTTCGTCCAAAGGTTTTGGTATGTTGGCCGTCAAAGCAACAGATCTTCCCAAATTGCGTGAAAATCTCATCGAACGCGATGATGTCCCAAATGAAATTGTGGAGATGATTAAGTCTCGTGTTGCAGCAAAACTGAAAAAAGAGTTTTCGGATCAACATTCCGACATTAGCTCCTTGGAAGTTGACCATGTGGTGGAGCTGCAATCTGGCAATATAGATTTCTCTTCTGTAACAGAGAAAACAGGCGTTGGGATGCCACAAATCGATATTCAGGATCTGCATAAAATGGGTCTGTTGACCCAAGCTAAAATTTGCGAATTCGCCGAAAAAGGCCTGCGTCCAGAACTCGTTCATTCATTGGCGATCAAAGCCAATATTGATGTGGGCATGGCATTCCATACATTGTACGAAGCAGAAGTGCCGGCTTTGGCTGTACTTTGCCGGGCCTATCATTTTAAACGCGAAACATTTGGTCTACTGTTGCAGGAGCGAGTACGGGCCAGTGGTCTTGCAGCCGAACATGTGGTCACTGCCATGAAGCGCTATGACAGCCTTGATGATGAAATCGCACAGCGTATTTTCAGGTTTTTGAAAGTACGCCTGTCGGTCGCTAGCGCAAAATAACACATTTCAGGATATTATCGCCGCTTAGTGTTCATTTGACGCTTTGATTGCCGCTGGCAAATCAAGCCCGGGATTTGATTTGCAGTGCTTGATGGCTAGCGATGTTTTGACACTGTCAACATTGGGCAGGGCAGTTAGGACATTGATGATAAAATCCTGAAAGTGGCCAAGGTCAGTGGTCGCGCATTTCAGGATGAAGTCGATCTCCCCTGAAAGCATAAAACACTCAATCACCTGGGGTAGTTTGTGGACTTCGTCGCTAAATGCCTGCAGATCGCTTTCCGCCTGACTGGTCAGTCCAACCATCGCAAAAGCCGTAACATCGAATCCCAGAAGCTTTTGATTGAGGGTGGCATGAAAGCCGTCTATGAAGCCTTTTTTTTCAAGATTGCGCACGCGCCGCAAGCAGGGGGGAGCTGATATACCCACACGCCTTGCGAGTTCTACATTGGTGATCCGACCGTTTGCTTGCAGCTCCGAAAGGATCTGCCAATCGATTTCATCGAGCCTGAAACCATGTAACATTTGCACATTTCCTAAAACAGTTCGGTAATATATGTATCTTGTAGTACTCTTTTACGCAATGATATTAGCTTAAAAGAGATTGTTTTTCGTGAAATGAGCGGTTCGAGACTGTAAACATTTTGACTTTGGGCAAATGAGCGGTGCAGATGGATCAAAATGGTTTGCAAAGGTTGGTATGAGCGATGAACAGCACGCAGCTTTTTAAAAAGGTGTGGATTATCTCTGATGGTAAAATTGGTGATCTCGTGCAATGCAATGGCGTCGCGCATGCTTTGGGTATCGACGCGCATTTGAGGATTATCTCCCCGACAAAGCCATGGGTCTGGATGATGCCCTATGGGCCCATCCCGCCGTGTGACAAGATCAGTAATCCCCAAAGCCCTATATCTCAGCCGCTGCCAGATCTGGTTATTTCTGCGGGTTGGCGTACACTGGCTTATGTTCGCGAAATTAAAAAGCGCAAACGCGACAAGGTTTTCACTGTTTATCTTAAGTCCCCGCGCTATAGCGCGGATTTTCTCGATCTTGTCTGGGTGCCGGCCCATGATAATATTTCTGGTGAGCGGATCATTTCCTCCATTGCCAGTCCCCACCGCTTTTCACCCGCCATATTAGAGGATGAATTTGGGGAAATACCGGATTATCTGGCCAAGTTGCCTCGACCGTTAGTAGGGGGCCTGTTGGGTGGTGACAGCAAAGATTATCACTTTAGCGATGATGATTGTGCGCGACTGGCAAAATCGTTGCGCGCGCTCTGTGAAACGGGAGCGGGGCTGGCTATTACGCCATCAAGGCGATCTCCCCCCAAGTTGCGGGAGGCAATAGAGCAACAGTTGGCGGGTATGAACTATTATTGGTGGGATAAACTGGCTCCACACGCTGCGCCAAACCCTTATGGGTTTTTGCTGGCGCAATCAGATGCCTTTGTGGTCACGGCTGATAGTGCCAATATGGTGGGGGAAGCTTGCGTTACGGGTAAATCGGTTTATGTATTCAAGCCATCGGGGGGATCAAAAAAATTCGATCGATTGCTCGACAAATTTTCATCTCATGGGGCCACCAGACCCTTCCTCGAGCCGATCGAGCAACATGTTCCCTGGAGCTATGAACCGCTATATGCTGCTGGTGATATTGCAGCCGAAATTAAAAAGCGTGCATTGAAACAGTTTGGTCATTAACAAGGCAGAACTATGAACGAGCAAAGTCAACTTCGGCAACAGATTATCGATTGTGCCATTGCCATGAGCACCAGCGGACTATCCCCCGGGCGCTCTGGTAATGTGTCGGCACGCTTTAAGGATGGCTTCTTGATCACGCCCTCGGGGCTTGCATACACCGATTTGTCTATCAAAGATATTGTCTATATTGATGGAGATGGTAAAAGCATTGGCAATGATCGCTTTCCATCCAGCGAGTGGCGGTTCCATTACGATATTTACGACAATTACAGGGAAACTGGTGGCATCGTTCACTGTCATTCGCGCCATGCCACGGCACTGGCTTGTTGTAACGCGCAAATTCCGGCCTTTCATTATATGGTGGCCGCTGCCGGTGGCAAGAATATCCCTATTGCGCCCTATGCGCTTTTTGGTACGCAGGACCTAAGCGATCATGTTGTCAAAGCGCTTGATGGTTGCAAGGCGAGTTTAATGGAGCACCATGGTTTGGTCGCGCTTGGTGATGATGTTTCTGGCGCACTTGATCTTGCTCATGAAGTTGAAGAACTGGCCGCGCAATATGTGCTGGTGCGCTCTCTTGGAGGGGATCAGATCTTAAATGATGAGCAAATGGATGAAGTCATTGAGCGCTTTAAAACTTATGGCAAGCAGGACAGCTTATGAGAATTGTCGGAGGAGAATTTAAAGGCACACGGTTACAGGCTCCCAAAGGCAAAGGTACGCGGCCGACATCTGATCGGGTACGAGAGAGCTTGTTCAATCTTCTGGCACATTCCTTCGAAGGGTTTTCAATCGAGGGCGCACGGGTGCTGGACTTGTTTGCGGGAACCGGGGCGCTTGGACTTGAGGCGATCTCCCGAGGCGCTGCGATGGCGCTCTTTGTAGAGAATGATCCAGACGCCAGAGGAGCACAGCGCGACAATGTCGATGCTCTTGGTTTAATTGGGCGAACACGCCTGTTCAGGCGCGATGCGGCCAAGCTTGGCAAAGCTGGCAATATGGGACAATTCAATCTGGTGTTTCTTGATCCGCCATATGGCAAGGGGCTGGCCGAAAAAGCCTTGATTGGTGCCAGGGAAGGGGATTGGCTGCAAGACGGCGCGCTGATTGTTATTGAAGAAAAAACTGAAGCTGAAATCGCACTTCCTACAGGTTTCGTAAAGCTAGATGAGCGTATCTATGGCAGCACCAGGCTTGTGTTTCTGCAGGTTGCTGGCTAGCGTTCTTCGGTAAACGGGCTGATGGAGACTTCGGGAGATTCAGGGCGGCTGAACGCGTGATCAACATGTTCGATACGCAATGTTTCGGGGCAATCCTCATTGCGGCATTTATACCAGCCGCCGCCTGGCACCTTGACCTGCCAGAATTCGCGCCATCCTTGTCTGACCTTGCGCATGGGAGCCGAAACAATTTTTTCTGAATATTTACTCCTGGAGGTCGTGCGCCCTTCTTCCAGAATCTCAATGGGATTGACATACCAGTCATAAAGCATGGTCATGGTAAAGGCGATGAGAACAATAGTGAACAAGCGCACAAATAGTTTCATGTCGAGAAAATCCCTTTTGGTGGAGAGCTTCTAGCGTCTCTCGAACAGTTTTTCAATATCGCTTAGATGAAGTTCTACATAAGACGGGCGTCCATGATTGCACTGACCTGCCCCCGGCGTTTGCTCCATTTCGCGCAGCAGCGCGTTCATTTCTTCGGGTTTGAGGCGGCGGCCAGAGCGCACCGAACCATGACAGGCCATCGTCGAGCAAACTGCTTCCAGCTGTTCTTGTAGCACAAAGGCCTGATCGCTTTCCAATAAATTATCAGCGAGATCTTGCACAAGCCCCTTGATATTGCATTGACCAAGCAGGGCTGGGGTTTCGCGAACCACCACAGCGCCCTCGCCAAACAGCTCTAGATAGAGGCCGAGTTTGGCAAAATCATCGGATTTATCGGCCAGCAGTACGGCGCGCTCGGGGTCTAGTTCAACAACTTCGGGGATCAGTAAGCCTTGCCGGGCGACATTGTCTTGCTCAAGCCCTTTTTTCATGCGTTCATAGACAATGCGCTCATGGGCGGCGTGCTGATCGACAATGATGATGCTGTCCTGCGTTTGTGTCAGGATATAGTTTTCGTGCAACTGCGCCCGCGCGGCTCCCAGAGGAAAAGCGGTAATGCTGGGGTCGACCTCTTGTTGATAAGAATTAGTGTCAACGCTGGGCTGACTAAGGTTGGTGCCATCGATGTTAAGCGGTGCTTGACCAGCGTCAGACATATGAGTAGCAAATTGAGGTGCATAGGTGCGGTATGGAGCTGGCCACCCTTTCGATGACTGCCCGCCATATTGAGGTGCTGCTGATCGGGGCACGCCGCCTGGATGGAAATGATTGAGACTGTCGCCGCCACCAGCGGAGCTTGAAAGATGGCCCGCACCAGCCAATGCCTCGCGCAATGCCCCAATGATCAGACCGCGCACCCGTCCTTCATCGCGAAAACGCACTTCCGTTTTCGCCGGGTGCACATTGACATCGATCTCGCCTGTCGGCAATTTCAGGAACAGGGCAAGCAGGGGATGGCGGCCATGCGGGATATAATCCCCATAGGCAGCGCGCACAGATCCCGCCAGCAGCTTGTCACGCACGGGACGGCCGTTGACGAACAAAAACTGCATCATGGCATTGGCACGATTGAGGGTGGGCAATCCGGCAAAACCCGTGAGCTCCAGGTCCTCACGGATGGCCTTGATGTCAAGGGTATTATCCATAAAGTCAGCCCCCATGATGCGGCCAAGCCGGGCCAGAATGCCTTCGCTATCCCCGTCCATCACTTGTGGCAGGCGCAAAGATGCGCGTTCTCCGACCGTCAGCGTAAAGGCAACTTGCGGGTGTGCCATGGCGAGGCGCTTGACCACATCATTGATGGCCATGTTTTCAGAGCGTTCTGATTTCATGAATTTAAGGCGCGCCGGTGTCGCAAAAAACAGATCTGCGACTTCGACCCTGGTGCCTCGATTAAGAGCGGCTGGCCGCGGGCCTGATTTCATACCGCCATTGACCTCGACCTCAAGGGCTTGCAAGCTGTCAGAACCTTGTTCCGATTGAAAGGCCGGTCGAGAGGTGATTTTCAGCTTGGCGACCGAGCCGATGGAGGGCAGAGCCTCGCCACGAAACCCCAGCGTGTGAATGGCCATCAGGTCAGTGCCTTGCAGTTTGGACGTCGCGTGACGCTCGACGCATAAGGATAGATCGTGTTGGTTCATACCCTTGCCGTCATCGGCAACACGGATTAGCGATAAACCGCCCTTTTGTGCAATAATCTCAATTGACCTGGCATCCGCGTCAAGAGCGTTTTCAATAAGTTCTTTGATGACGCTGGCCGGACGCTCTATGACTTCACCTGCCGCAATTCGGTTGATCATATCGGGAGGTAGCTGGCGAACGCTCATTGGGGCTATTCCATTTGTGAGAGATATTCGCGTGTCAGTACCTTGCCAAGTTCGACGGCTGGTTGGTCAAAGGCATCAACCCCGTAGAGATCGGCGGCGAATATGGTTTCCATCATGAAATGCATGATAAGCGCACCAAGGGTCTGTTCGTCAAGAGACGGAATTTTAAAGGTTCGCGTCGGGCGGCCAGATTTAATGAGTGCATCGCCAATGGCTTTTTGTTCGGCATCAACAAGGTCGCCAGCCGTGCGCCCACCCAAAACATTTGCGTGGGCCAGTTTGGCAAGTTCTGGAGAAATGCGCGGGCCAATACTTTTATTGGAGAGCCCCATCAAGGTGACCAAGTGATCATGGGGACCATCGAGATAGAGTTGTAACTGGGAATGCTGGTCAATGGGGCCAAGCGCTGAGATGGGGGTCGAACCGCCATCTGCCTTGCCAAGGCTTTCGGCCCATAATTGCGCGTACCACGGGCCAAACTGGGCGAGCTGATCGCAATAGGGCATGAGGACAAGATTGCGAATGTCCTTTTCCTGGTCAAATGCCACGGTAAGAGCAGCGCCGACCGTCGGGGGGAATTCTGCGGGATCATCGCAATCCATCATTTGCTGGACCATATGCTTGGCGCCCTTGCGGATGGCAAAGGGATCTAGCCCTCGTGCAATGGCCGGTAACATGCCAACATTGGTGAGCACCGAAAACCGTCCGCCAACACCGGTATGATGATCAATGGTCGGTATCTTATAGTGATTGCATACATTCAGCAGGCCATTCTTTACGCTGGCTCGGTGAGGTTCGGTCAGTCCCAGAAACAGTTTGGGGATCTCTTGTTTAAGCCCGGCATCAATGACCACTTGTATGGCGGCGAGTGATTGCATGAGGGTTTCTGCGGTGCCACCTGATTTTGACGTCAGTACAAAGCGCGTATCTGCGAGATCAAGACCATCAAAGAGCTTGTTGAGGGTTGCGCCATCGAGATTGTTGTAGAAGCGCACAGCAGGGCGGTTAGCACGGTCTGAACTTTTTTTTTCCGGAACATGCCAGGAGGAATATTGTCCAAGCATGCGTCCCCCAAGTCCCGATCCGCCTATACCAAAAAAAACGATGGTTTTGGCATTGACGCTGAGGCGATCAAGGGCCGCGTGCGCTATTTCAAGATCTTTGGTATCTTCGGGAACTTTTAAAAGGGGGAGGCTGTTATTTTTGTAAGCGGCTTGCATATTGGCAAGGGGAGCCTTTAGTTTGCCGATCCCAGCATTCAGCTCGGTTGGCGATAATCCATAGCGACCGACCGTCTCTTCGAGGCATCCTTCAATGAGCTGGCAATAATATGGTGTGGAATCTTCGATCATCTGCGCCTCAGCAATAAGTTTGACGATTTAGATAATCGTTCTTTTAAGATGGTCTCGTCTCAGAGGCAAGTCTTACCTGATTGCATAGTAAAATCAGTATTATATATTCAATGTTCGCTGAATGACAGCACACGCCATTCAATATAAAAATAATCCGATTCGATAAAATTAGCTTTTTTTACCGGTCGGGTTACCAACAATGGTGATGATTAACTGATCTGGATGAATGAGACGTTTGGCAACCGCCTTGATCTGTTCATGCGTAACATCTTCGACTTTCTGGTTGCGGGTGTCGATATAATCAAGCCCCAGCTCATCCATTTGAATCCATAATAGCTGGCTGGCAATTTTGGAACTGGTATCAAAGCGCAAGGGGTAAGAGCCGGTTAGATAGCGTTTGGCATTTTCCAGTTCGGTAGCCGAGGGGCCTTTTTCAGAAAGACGTTTGAGTTCACTGGTGATCACATCAAGTGATTTTTCAAGGGCATCATTTTTGGTGGCGACGCCCCCCATAAACAAGGCGCTGTGATCAAGAGGATAAAGATAACTGTAAACGGAATAGGCAAGGCCGCGCTTTTCGCGGACTTCGGTCATCAATCGAGAGGCAAAGCCACCGCCGCCAAGAATATAGTTAAGTACATACGCGGGAATAAAGTCCTTATCTTCACGTTTGATACCCTGATGGCCGAACAAAGCCACCGATTGAGGGTTGTCCATGGTGATGACTTTGCGTGTTGACCCTTTGATCTTACTCACTTCAGAGATCGCCACGAGATCAGATTTTTCGGCAAGATCGTCAAATATTTTATCGAGGATAACGGCCAAATCTTTTGCGGTTATATCACCCACAACCCCAATTTTCAGCGTGTCTTTGGAAAAAATCTTGCGCCGATAGGTTTCAAGATCCTTGCTGGTGATGTTCTTGATTGAGGATTGGGAACCTTTCACAGGACGCGCATAGGGGTGATCGCCGAAAGCGGTCTTGAACCAGGTACGTGAGGCGATTTTATTGGGGTCCTTAGCGGCAAATTTTAGGCCAGCCAAAAGCTTCCCACGCATGCGCTCCAAGGCATTTTTTCCAAAACGTGGCTTGTTCAAAGCCAGATGCATCAGCTCAACCGCTTTGTCGCGGTTACGCGTCAGGGTTTGCAGATTACCATCAAATGCATCGCGTGAGGCGTCAAAACTTATCCGTATGGCGAATTCATCAAGTTGTGCCTGAAACTCTTTTGAGCTGATATCCCCAGCTCCTTCATCGAGCATGACGGTGAGGAAATCGGCGAGCCCTTCCTTGCCTTTGGGGTCTTGTGTCGCGCCGCCCTTAAAGCCAAATTGCATCGCCATCAAGGGAATGGAGTGATCTTCGACCAGCCAGGCCTTGATGCCGTTGGGGCTGACCACTTGCTGAATACGGTCCGCATATTTTTTGCTTGGTTTTGTCGAGGACAACAAGGACATTGAGGCACCAGTACTTTGAGCTGAGATGGCGGTAGCACGATTATTTTTGATCATATAAAAAAATCCGGTCAAGACGAGTACTAGGGTGAGTGGGAGCAAAAACGGGCTGGTGGTTGCTCCCGTTGAAGCTCGAGGTTTATATCGTTGCGGCATCACGTCCTGGTCTCCAATTGGGTGAACGGTTCAAGCGGGCTAAGCTAGCCGCGCTTGCCTTGTTTTTTGTTGGCTTTGGTCAGCGTCTTGGGCTTTTTCTCCCCAGGCAGCAGCAGGCCTGTGACGCTAGATTTTTCCAGCAGGTATTTTTTTGCAACGCGCGAAATGTCTTCAAGTGTGACTTTTTCTAACCGTTTTGGCCATTCTTCCACATCCTTGACGCTTTGTCCGACTACCAACGCCCAGCCATAACGGCGGGCGAGGGTTGATTGGCTATCGACGCCATAGACATATTCAGCGATATAGGCGTTTTTCGAACGTTCCAATTCTTTCTTGGTAGCGCCCTTTTCGATGAATTCGCGAAGGATTTTATCAAGTGCGGTTTCAACATCTGCAAGCGTTTTTTTACCTGCGGCAATTGCGTAAAGTCCAATGCGGCCATAGTCACGGCCATTGCCAGAAAACCATCCGCCAATGCTGGTGGCGATTTTATCGTCGACAACCAGCCGATTGTAGAGACGAGATGTGGAACCGCCAGCCAGGATTTTCATCATCAGGTCGAGCGCTTCGGCTTCGCCAGGTTCAGCAGTGCTGTAGCTTGGTGCATGATAAAGACGGTTGAAGGTTGCCTTGCCGGTGCGCGGGTCCTTAAGGGTGACGCGGCGCGGCGCGGCGGGTGCTGGTTCCTTGACGCGGGCCCGCAGTCCAACGCTGTCTTCGCGTTTCAACGGACCGTAAATCTTTGTTGCCAGTTTCTTTACCTGCTCTGGCGTCACATCGCCAGCAACGATCAAAATGGCATTGTTAGGGGCATAAAAACGCTTGTAAAAGGACAAGGCATCTTCGCGTGACAGCTTGGCCATTTCATGTTCCCAGCCAATCACAGGCGTACCATAGGGATGAGAGGAATAGAGCGTTGCCATCATTTGCTCGGACAAGATGGAGGAGGGGTCATTATCAACTCGTGAGCGGCGTTCCTCGAGGATGACATCGCGTTCCGTGAGCACTTCTTTTTTGGCCAGTTTCAGATTGTGCATCCTGTCCGCTTCCATTTCCATAACGATGGGCAAGCGGTCCTTGGCGACCCGTTGATGATAGACGGTAGCATCCTGCGAGGTGAAGGCATTGTCCTGGCCGCCATTGCGAGCGATGATTTTAGAAAACTCGCCCGAGGTGATTTTATCGGTGCCCTTGAACATTAGATGCTCAAGAAAATGAGCGATGCCGGACGTGCCGCGAGGTTCGTCAGCTGCGCCAACGCGGTACCACACCATATGGGTGACAACGGGGGCGCGGTGATCAGGGATTACCAGCACATCAAGACCATTGCCCAGTTTGAACTGGTGAACGCGCGAGCTAACCGTCTCGCTGGATTGTTGGGTATTGGCAAGCGAGGTCATACTGGTCATGGCATATCCACTAAATGTGATTGAAAGGAGGATCAGCGAGGAAGGCAAGAGGGAAATACGCCACTTGCAGGGTATGCAGTGGAAGCTTTTCATTAGATCGTTGGAAAAAAACATGTTTGCGGGTCTTTCTCGATGCATCTTTTTGATGGGGCCGTGGAATTTCAAGCCTGAATATAAATCAATTTAGGGGCAGGGGTGAAGTAAATCAGTCAAGTTTGCGTTAGTACAGCTGAAACAAGGCAGTGATCAAAGTCTCTAAAAATATTCTCCCGGCTATGGGAGCCGCCCATCAGGGTAAAACGCTATTTTTAATCTTTTTTTAATACGCTCCAATTGGAGACAAGGGCTTATCTGGATTGCTTAGTGCGGTTGAGTGATTCTATTCTTGTTTCATGACCCCGTCCTGAAATATACCTTTTTGACGTTTGGACCAGTCAATCTTATTATTGAACTCTTCAAGACCATTGCCAGTATTATCGCGTGCGCCCGACCAATCGCCGTCCTTGCGATATTTCTTTTCATTCAAGGCTGCGGTTTTGGCGTCAACCTTGGCTACAACATCCGGGTCGGTTGGCCAGTTTTGTGCCTTTGAAGATTGTTGTTTTTGCGTAGGGGAGGGCAAGCCATTCACCGCCGGGGGAAGCAACAAAGTGCCTCTCGTCGTCATTTTTTTCTCATCCACCTTTTGATCACTGGTAATTTTACCAACGAAGGGAAGGTTGACATCGACACCATCCACACCGCCGCAAGCACCAAGTGAGGAGGCCGTAAGAAGCAGTAACAGGACTGTTGTAAAACGCATTTTTTCTGTCCTTGCGCCTGTGCGCTTTTGAGCATTTCGTTTCAACGAGTTCCGAACCGCATACAAATCGGGCCTGTTTCTAGAGTAAGATTTTCCAAAAAATCAATCTTGCGACGATTTTGAGGCCGTTTTGGGGCTTACAAATATCGCATCATACAAGAGTCCTACCACCCCTGCAACAATGGCTATGTCAGCTATGTTAAATATGTACCAGTTATAGCCAAAAGCGTGCAGGGAGAAAAAGTCGGCAACGCCGGGGCGGATCAACCGGTCCAGCGCATTGCCAAGAGCTCCGCCCATGATGAGACCGACAGATGTTGCCGTGAGGCTGGTTTGATTGGGCTGGGCCAGCCAGACCGCCAGAGCGATCACCGCGATAAGCGAAAAAGCGGCAAGGGCCAAGCGGCCAGCCATGCTTTCTTGTTGGAAAAGGCCATAGGATACGCCTCGGTTCCAGATCAAAATGAGATCGAAAAACGGGGAAATGACGATTGTGTCGCCCTCCCTAATGCCCGTAATATTGAGCATCCACCATTTGTGAAACTGATCGATCGCAAAGGACAAGACGGCCCATAAATAGCCAAGGCGGCTGAAAGGCCCCCAGAACCACCTATTGTCACCAGAAGATGTCATGTGCTCATCTGCCAAATCATTATAATCCCTTTAGCTTGTCAAAGCGGCGTACAGCTTGCGCGTCACGCAGGGTCAGATCGGGATAATCTGGGTCTGATCCAACTTCTGGCAGGATTTTCCATGAGCGCGCGCATTTGTTACCTTGGGCTTTTTCCGGCACCACTGCGATATCTTTCGTATCATCAAGTCGGAAGGCTTCCCCATTGGCTTTTTCAAGCTTTAACTCGGCTTGCGAGGTGATGAAAATATCGGCGGCGTTTTGCCCCTCAAACGCTTCAAGCAGTTCCTTGTCGTTAATATAGACGATAGGGGCAGCTTCCAGCGACGAACCAATGCGTTTTTCGCGCCGTTCTACTTCCAGCGCTCCGGTTACAACACGGCGTACCTTGCGGATGCGGCGCCATTTGAGGGCCAGTTCTTTGTTGGTCCAAGCGTCAGGCACATCCGGGAACAGGCGCAAATGCACGCTGTCGGCGTCGGCATGGCGCGAGCGCCAGCTTTCTTCCATGGTAAAGCACATGATAGGGGCTAGCCAGGCGGTGAGATGGGAGAAAATCTCATCCATCACCGTAAGCGCCGCCTTGCGGGTCAAGCTGTCTTCGGCCTCGCAATAAAGCGTGTCCTTGCGGATATCAAGATAGAAGGCTGATAGATCGAGATTGCAGAAATTGGAGAGGGTTGAAAATATCTCTTTTAAATTAAAGCTCTTATAGCCCTCGCGTACCACTATATCCAGTTCATGCAGGCGGTTGAGCATATAACGCTCCAGTTCTGGCATGTCTTTATATGCAACGGTTTGATCAGAATCGAAATGGCTTAGATTGCCCAGCAGGAAACGAATAGTATTGCGCATTTTGCGGTAAGCATCTGTGTTGGTCTTGAGAATTTTCTGTCCGATGCGTAGATCTTCGGCATAGTCGGAACTGGCCACCCACAGGCGCAGAATTTCGGCGCCGCTTTGCTTGATGATCTTTTCGGGAAATACCTGATTACCGAGCGACTTGGACATTTTGCGTCCATCTTCGGCCATCACGAAGCCATGAGTGAGGACGCCGTCATAGGGCGCGCGCCCTCTGGTGCCACATCCCTCGATCAAGGAGGAATGGAACCAGCCGCGATGCTGATCGGAACCTTCCAGATAAAGATCGGCTGGCCATTTAAGATCCCATTGGCCGCGAGATGTGCCGTCTTCGAGACAAAAGGCATGGGTGCAGCCGCTATCGAACCAAACGTCTAGAATATCGGTGACTTGTGCCCATGCGCCCGGATCATCAACCAGTCCCTCGAGATAGTGCTCCTTGGCGTCATCTTCGAACCAGGCATCGGCACCATGTTCCTTAAAACTGTTTATTATGCGTTTGATCAGTTCGTCAGATTTGTCAAATGAGCCGCTAGGAATATAATCCCCGGCTGAATTCACGAACACTGTGATCGGCACGCCCCAGGCGCGTTGGCGCGAGATCACCCAGTCAGGCTTGTTCTCAATCATGCCGCGCAGACGCGTTTCGCCTCGAGGAGGGGTGAATTTGGTATCAGATATAGCCTTGAGGGAGCGTGCGCGAATAGTGTCTTTGGCATCGCCGTCAAGTGGCTCGTCAATGGCGATGAACCATTGTGGTGTGTTGCGGAAGATTACCGGCTTTTTAGAGCGCCAGCTATGGGGATAGTCATGCTTGATGCGCCCGCGCGCCACTAGCGCATTGCGTTTCATCAGCTCTTCAATGACGCGATCATTGGCCTTGCCCCATTTGCCCTTATCGTCGATTACACGGACGTTTTCGTCGCCACCAAAGATGCCGACATCATCAAAATAGAAGCCATCAGCCCGCACAGTGTGCGGTACTTCGGGAATGCCAGCCTGCGCAAAAGAGGCGGCATTGTTTTCGTACAGGTTATAATCGTCGGCACCATGTCCGGGCGCTACGTGCACGAAGCCCGTGCCGGTGTCAGCAGTAACGAAATCAGCCTCATAGAGCCGCACTTCGAAATCATAGCCATCGTTACGGAAAGGATGATGGCAATCAGCTATGTCAGCGGGATTAACATCGCCAATACGGCTCCATTCGTCAATGCGTCCAGCTTCGCGCAGGCTCTCTGCCAGATCATCGGCTAATATCAGTTTTTCGCCAACCTTCGACCAATTGTCATCTGCAGCTTTTGTCACTTCATACAGCCCGTAATTGATTCGACTGGAAAAGGCGATGGCGCGGTTGCCCGGGATTGTCCAAGGCGTCGTTGTCCAGATCACCACATTGGCTTCACCGACTAAATCGACCATCTCCAACGATTCGCCACTATTTTCCACGATTGGAAACTTCACAAAGATCGTCGGGCTTTGTTTTTCTTCATATTCGATCTCGGCTTCGGCAAGAGCGGTGCGTTCGACCACCGACCACATGACCGGCTTACTGCCTTGATATAGCGTGCCGTTCATGGCGAATTTCATCAATTCATCGGCGATCACGGCTTCTGCGTCAAAGGCCATGGTGGTATAGGGATTGTCCCAATCACCGATCACGCCAAGTCGTTTGAACTCTTCGCGTTGTATGTCGATCCAGCCGGACGCAAAATCCCGGCACTCGCCGCGAAAAGCGATAATCGGTACATCATCCTTGTTCTTTTGCTTCTGACGGTATTTTTCTTCGATCTTCCATTCGATCGGCAATCCGTGGCAATCCCAGCCCGGCACATAATCGCTATCATAACCCATCATCTGATGCGAGCGGGTGATGATGTCTTTGAGAATTTTATTAAGCGCGGTGCCCATATGGATATTGCCGTTGGCGTAGGGGGGACCATCATGCAGTACATATTTTTCACGGCCCTTTGAGGCGGTGCGAAGTTTTTTGTACAGGTCCATATCGGCCCAGCGTTGAAGATGCTCTGGTTCGCGCAGGGGCAAACCGGCCTTCATGGGGAAGTCGGTCTTGGGCAAATACAGGGTCTCGCGCCAATCTCGCGCGTCTTTGTCGTTTTTATCGGCCATTTCATGGTTCGCTTATATTGGGGTCAAGTTGCGATGTTAGTAGCAATAGTGTAGGTGTAAATCCAGCATTTCTGTCACTGAAGGGAGAGGGGATGCTGGGGGTGGGGATGAATTTGCAGCGAATGCTAGCTTTGCGAAGTGATTACAGCGCGCATTTTTGACCCTGTCGGATCAATCAAAAATTAAAATTTGTAAAAAGGGAAAATCTATGTCTCGATCTACGGCCTATGTGTTGAGCATCATATCGATGGTGCTTGTTGGAACTATCATTGCTGGAAAATATCTGGGGTTTAATGTACCTGTCCTTGGCGACATTGTTAATCCCAAAAAATTTGAAGTGGCCCTGCTGTGTTACTTCATGCTTCTGATCCCGGCGCTTTGGCGTCGCTAGCTTTTGCTAGCAAGCTCAAAGGGCACATGACGCGCCTTGCCGAAGGGAAATGCCAACATGGGATCAGCCCGTTCGATCTGTTTGAGGATTGAGCGGGCTTTTTCGCAATCTTTGCGCATATTGGCTTTTAATTCCTCTTCGTCCCGGAAGCGAATATCTTCACGGATAAACTCGATCAGCTCGATGAGAATTTCCTTGCCGTAAATATCGTCCTCGAAATCGAACAAGAAGGTTTCGAGCACCGGGTGACCATCATCAAAGGTTGGACGAGTGCCAAGATAGGCCGCTCCATGGTGAACACCGCCATCGATGTAAACACGCACCGCATAGATACCATGATGGAATTCTTCGCTGTTTTTCAAAGTGATATTGGCGGTGGGAAAGCCAAGCCAGGTGCCGCGTTGAGCACCGCCCATGACGGTCCCCTTGATCCGCCACCAATAGCCGAGCATTTCTGCAGCGCCGCGCGGATCGCCCTCTTGCAGCAATTCGCGTACTCGCGAAGAGGAAAAACGATCTCCCGCTTCCCCCTGTACCTCGACCGTCGTGACGCCAAAGTCATATTTCTCGCCAAGCTTTTGGAGGACTTGGGGGTTGCCAACGCGTCCTTTGCCAAAAAAGAAGTTAAAGCCGGTGACCACATGGCAGACATTAAAACCGTCTACAAGCACCTTGGTGACAAAATCTTCGGCACTTAGTGATGCCATATTAGCGTCAAAGGGCATCACCGCAGCGAGTTCAAGACCAAATGTCTCGAACAGCTCGAGCTTGACCTCAAGGGAGGTGAGGCGAAAAAGATGTCGTTGCGGCTGGAAAAAGACCCGCGGATGGGGCTCAAACGCCATCACTCCAGAGGTTCTGCTTACCGCTTTGGCCGCTTTCATGGCGGTGGAGAGAACTTCTTGATGCCCTTTATGCACCCCATCGAAATTACCAATGGCCATAGAGCATCCCTGCAGGCTGGCAGGTACATCTTTATAGTGCTTGACGATATTCATGAAGGCGGCGTCTCCAAATAAGAATTTCAAAATCACCCTTGTGCAAAGGGGCTTCCAACTCACCCAAAAGGGTATTTGCACGCGATTGCAACTTTTTCGAGCAGTTACAGCGGCTGGTTAACTGTTCGTTCAGCATCGTCTTGTACTGTCATGGTTCACCAGATGATCAATCGGGTCATTTTGTGATGTTTCCTGAAGAACAGGTGGCGTCAATTAATAGTTTCCTAATCTGGTCGGTCACGGCTTGCCAGATATGGTGTAGTGAATGGAGTGAATAATGGCAATCGATATGAATATGCCGATTCTTGTTGTCGATGACTACAAGACAATGATCCGGATCATCCGGAACCTTCTCAAGCAGCTCGGTTTCAATAATGTCGATGAAGCCAGCGATGGCACAGAGGCCTTTGCGAAAATGCAGGCCAACAAATATGGTCTGGTGATTTCGGACTGGAATATGGAGCCAATGACCGGATACGAGCTTTTGCAAAAAGTTCGGGCTAACAGCGATTTAACGCGCACGCCGTTCATCATGGTGACGGCAGAATCAAAAACTGAAAACGTCATTGCTGCCAAAAAAGCTGGTGTAAATAATTACATCGTGAAGCCGTTTAATGCGGCAACTTTGCGCAGTAAAATCTCCGCAGTTTTCGGCGCTTAGAACAGTTTTTTAGCGGCCTTAAATAACAATATGCCAGGCAATTGCTCTGGTGTTTTGATCAGAACAACCTGGCCGGGTGAGAATTGTCTCTCCCGGCATAGGAACGTGTTCTAGTGTCTCGTTTGAGCAAGGGTGTTTTAGTATAAGTATAGCGTAAAGGGGGCGATTAACATGACGCCAAACAAAATGCTGAGCCTTTCTTCGCTGATTGAAACTCACAACAAAAAATCACATATCATGCAATCTCTTCTCGATATCAGCTTGAGCGCTGATAGCCTGAAAGGGAAAGATGGGGAATCTTGCACGGTGTTGCATGATGCGATAGGCCAGTTGCGCCCTGATCAGATGCGCAGGTGGGCAATTCCTGAAGCGATTGCCGAATTGAATGAAATTGGCAAGCTCAATGAATATAGCGTCAATCTGATCATGGAAAAGGCCGAGAGCTTGATGGATCATGACGGGGCTATGGATGATGCCATGGAAGTATTGCAGGCCTGCAGTTTTCAGGATATTGCCGGTCAAAGACTGGCCAAAGTGACCGAATTGTTGGAAACGCTAGAAGAGCGCTTCCATAGTCTTGTTCATGAAACGGGTGTGCGAGATAGTCATGAAGCAATGGGAGAAGAAGAGCTTGAAATTGAGCGTCGCCGCAAAGAGCAGATCCTGCATGGTCCCCAACTCACAGGTGATGGCGTCTCGCAAGACGAGATCGATGCCTTGCTAGGCGCTTGATCTCACTCACGGCTATTCGCGCTAACGCGCGGCCACCGTTAGGGCGCAAAAAGCGTGGCGGCCGATCGGCCTTGCCGATGATTACATCGGGTTATTTTCTTTGGAAAAATCAGTAAAAGGAAAAAAACCGACCATGGGGAGGCAAGCGAGACCACGTGCCGCTCTTTGAGCGCCCTCGCGGAGACCCGCCGCAGGCGGAGTCGCAGTGAGTGATATAGTTTTCTGCGCAATAACCTCTACCAGATCAACTGCATGAGGGTGGCGATGGGTTGGAAATTCCTGTCCTTGAAGATGTTGGAGATTTCCTCGTGTGACGGTGGGTTATCGGGGCTGTGGCCTTCGATATGCACGCCAGAGGGGATGAACAAGGGGGCGATCCCCGCATCAATGGCACCTTTAATATCGGTGTTGATACCATCGCCGATTGCCAATATTCGCGCGGTTGAGATATCCCGGCCGGCCAATTCGTTTATTTTGGCAATAGCGAGATCATAGATCGGGCGGTAGGGTTTGCCAGCATAGGCGACCTGGCCGCCCATTTTTTCATAAATAGCGGCGATGGCACCGGCGGCATATATAACGTCTTCCCCGCGTTCGACCTTGATATCGGGGTTGGCGCAAATGATGGGCAGCTCAAGCGATAATAGCCGCGTTAGTAATTGACGATAATCTTCAGCTGTTTCATTGGTGTCGTCGTAAAGCCCCGTAAGAACGACAATATCGGCTCGTTCGGGCTGAACCCTGTTGACCTGAAGCCCTTCAAACAAGGGGATATCGCGATCGGGCCCCAGATGAAAGAAATTGCGCCCGGCATTCGCCGCTATCATGGCTCTTGTCACATCTCCGGACGTGACAATGCCGTCATCAATGTCTGAGGGGACGCCATACTGTTCGATCTGCTGGCGCACAAAAGGCCAGGGACGAGGGGCATTTGACAGTAGAATGACGATGCCACCTTCATCGCGATACCGTTCGCATGCAGCAACAGCAGTCTCGATGGCCCGCTCACCATTATGCAGAACCCCCCAAAGGTCAACCAGCCAGGCATCATAATCGCGGCCTATCTCGCGAATGGAGTGCAGGATCGGTATTTCAAAGGTCGGTTCATTGTTCATGTCAAAGCATTCCTTGAGGGCGCAGATAGGATATTCCAATGACACATATTGCCAGTTCGGGCAAATAGGTTTATACACAGCATTTCGGTCTACCACTTACACCCTTGGAGGAAGTGGTTTGCGCCGGATTTTCATATGAATTTAGACTTAATCCAACGAGGAGATCAGTCAATGGCTGAGACCAGTGAACTGAACGCAACGCCACGGGAAACGGGCGGCAAGGGGGCCGCACGCGCTATTCGTCGTGAAGGACGCGTTCCTGCTGTCATTTATGGTGACAAAAAAGACCCCGAATCAATTTCGCTTGATTTCGTTGATATACTAAAAGCCCTTCACACAGGGACATTCCTATCAACAGTGTTCAAAATTAATGTCGAAGGTAGTGGCCAATCACGGGTTATTCCCCGCGATATACAAGTTGACCCTATTAAAGATTTCCCCATGCATGTCGATTTTTTGCGAATCGCCAAAGATGCGCAGCTGGTTGTGGAAATCGCCGTTCATTTCATTGGCGAAGAAGAAAGCCCTGGCATGAAGCGTGGCGGTGTTTTGAACATTGTTCGGCATGAAATCGAGGTTTCTGCTCCTGCTGACGCCATTCCAGAGTCTATCGAAGCTGATATTTCTGAACTCGATATTGGTGATACTTTGCATGCTTCGGCACTAAAACTGCCCAAGGGTGTTGTACTTACTATTACAGATCGCGACTTTACAGTTGCCTCGCTTGCCGGTCAGGTTGCCGAAGAGGTCGAGGAAGATGTCGATATCGTTGAAGGCGAAGTACCAACGGTTGGTGATGAAGAAGCAGATGGTGAAGAGGGCGGGGAAAACCAAGAGTAGTTTTCCGTTTTTGCTTTTGTTTCCAAACACAGGTCCTGCCTTGTCAAAAGGCAGGACCGTTCACTTTGAAGCGTTAGATCCATGAAACTGATAGTTGGCCTTGGAAATTATGGCGGAAAATACGCCAGCAACCGGCATAATGTTGGCTTCATGGCTGTTGACGAGATTTTCGACGCCTATGATTTTTCCCCTTGGCGCAAGCGCTTTTCGGGTGAAGTTTGCGAAGGGCGAATCGGTCGCACGAAATGCCTGATGTTAAAACCATCTACCTATATGAATGAGAGCGGCCGCTCGGTTGGGGAAGCTGCTCGTTTCTATAAACTTGATCTCGATGATGTCATTGTCCTTTATGACGAGATCGATTTGGTGGCGGGTAAGTTAAAGGCCAAAACGGGCGGGGGAAATGCGGGGCATAATGGATTGCGGTCGATTTCCAATCATTTGGGCAACGACTATCACCGCGTGCGCATCGGTGTGGGGCGGCCAGCACAAAAATCCCAGGTTTCAAATTATGTGTTGCGCGATTTTAACAAATCGGATCAGCAATGGCTTGTGCCCTTGCTGGACGCGATTGCGCGCAAATTCGAGACGTTTTTGGAGTGCGGATCGAGAGACTTTTTAAATCAGGTGGTGGAGCACTTGGTCCCGTTTGAAGAAAAGCCCTCAAAAAAATCGGCAAAGAAGCCCCAACAAGACAGTTTAAACGACAAGAATACAATCAGTAAGGATGCACAGAGCAAGACCTCGCAAAAGGCTTCGCAATCGGATGATCGAGGCCCCCTTGCAGATATGTTGAATCTTTGGAAAAAAACAGACACGGACAAGGAATAGGGCGATATGGGTTTTAAATGTGGGATTGTCGGGCTACCAAATGTGGGTAAATCTACCTTGTTTAATGCGCTGACGCAGACGGCAGCAGCCGAGGCAGCCAATTTTCCGTTCTGCACTATTGAGCCAAATATTGGTGAGGTGTCGGTGCCAGACGATCGGTTGGACAATATTGCGCAGATCGCCAGTTCCAAGGAAATCATCCCGACCAGATTAACCTTTGTTGATATTGCCGGTCTGGTTGAGGGCGCCTCCAAGGGGGAGGGGCTTGGCAACCAATTTCTCGCTAATATCCGCGAAGTGGATGCTATTGCCTATGTGTTGCGCTGCTTTGATGATGAAAATATTACCCATGTGGCTGGAAAAATCGATCCTCTGTCCGACGCCGAAACTGTTGAAACCGAGCTGATGCTATCTGATCTCGAAAGTCTTGAAAAACGCTTGCCTGCGCTGGAAAAAAAGGCTAAAGGCCAGGATAAAACAGCCAGTGAGACCATTGACCTGATCAATAAAGCGCTTATTCCGCTGAATGAAGGCAGGCCTGCGCGATTTGCTGATATTGAACCCACTGACAAGGATGCCTTCCGGGCTCTCAATCTATTGACATCTAAACCCGTTCTTTATGTCTGTAATGTCGATGAAGACTCTGCCTCCGATGGCAATGCCTATTCGAATGTCGTGCAAGAGCAGGCCGAAAAGGAGGGGGCTGTTGCAGTCATCATTTCCGCGCAGATAGAAGAAGAAGTTGCGCAATTACCTGATGATGAGCGTGCTGAATTTCTGGCAGACCTTGGCTTGTCCGAGCCTGGACTTAATCGCCTTATTTGTTCTGGTTACGAGTTGCTGCACCTCATTACCTATTTCACTGCCGGGCCGAAAGAGGCACGAGCCTGGACTATTCCTGAGGGCATGGTGGCGCCGCAAGCAGCAGGTGTGATTCATACGGATTTCCAAAAAGGGTTTATTCGCGCAGAAACCATCAGCTTTGAGGATTTTGTTGAGCTGAAAGGCGAGCAAGGGGCCAAAGAAGCAGGCCGCATGCGACTTGAAGGCAAGGAATATGTGGTCGCTGATGGTGATGTTATGCATTTCCGCTTTGCCAACTAGATTGGCAAAGCGGTCATTGTATTAATCAAACAAAGCATCGATATCGTCTTGATTGGCAACGTCAGCATCTGACACCAGCGAAGGACCGTTGAGCAAGTGATGGTCAGTGCCATTGTCCATGATTTCTTCTGGTTCAAAGCCCTTAAAGCTATCAATACCGCCCCAGATTTCCATCATTTGATCAACGCGCTGATCGATAAAGCCAAAGGCTCTGATGACTTTGCTTATCCGTTGGCCGGTGAGGTCTTGAAAGTTGCAGGCTTCAAAAATTTTAACGACCTGATCCTGAATATCGCTGGCCATGTCTCTTTGTGCGTTGGTTCGCACCATTGCACCCAGATCATTGGCATTGTCATCGATTTGCTCAACAGCTGTAAGGATGGTTTCTGTGGCATTTTCGGTGCCCGTTACAATGGCGTCAAGCTCGTCACTCATGCGCGCTATATCAGGAGTTTCTTCGCCCTGCAAATGCAGTGCAGCAATTTCATATTTGGTACTGTCAATCGCTTTTTGGATCACTATCAACTCAGCTTTGATCTTGGCGGCTTCAGCCATATCTGAGCGAAAGTCTTCCATGATCTGCGTGGGAACTTCGGTTTGTACTGAATTCTCAGAGAGAAGATCCTTGACCTCGGCGATAGCGCTCATCAATTGATTGTGCTGCTGTGGAGAAACGCCGGGCAGGTTATCATTGGTGATTGAGGCGAACTGTTGTTCTATTTTGAATAGTTTTTGAGACACTGCTTCATCCTGTGTTATGGCCCTTACAAATTGTACGGATACAACTCATTTACCTTGTTTATTAACATTAAAGGTCCTAATAATCGGTTCATATGGCTCCATATATCCGTTTCCATTTTGTTTTTTGACCTAATTCTCATATGAAAAACCAGTCGGATAGTTCGCATAGACCTTATCATTTGGATGATGCGACCTCGAAAGTTTGCTCAAAAAAGAATTTTAACTGCAACAAAAAGGAGTTTGTCCTGTGGGAATGGTACAAGAATTCAAAGATTTTGCCCTCAAAGGCAATATGGTCGATATGGCCGTTGGTATCATCATTGGCGGCGCATTTGGCACCATTGTTAAATCACTGGTGGCCGACGTGATCATGCCATTCATTGGTTATTTTGCTGGCGGTCTGGATTTCTCCAAACTTAGCCTGTCGCTTGGCAAGGGGCTGGATGGAAAAGATGTGACGATCAATTACGGGCTGTTCTTGAACGCCACTATAGCCTTCCTGATTGTCGCTTTCGTGCTTTTCATGATGATCAAGATGATGAATAAGGCCAAAGAGGCGATGGCAAGAGAGGAAGCGGAGGCCGAAAAAGCTGCCGAGCCGCCTGCGCAAGAGCAATTGCTTGTGGAAATCCGTGATCTGTTAAAAAAATAGCATCTTGAATTATGGGCAAACCAATAAAAAAGAGTGCTCTGGTCAGAGCACTCTTTTTCTGTGGGTCAGTAGTAAATGTTAGTGATTGTCATTGTAGCCAAGTTTGTGGCAGGAATTGGGCCGCCGTTTAACCGGGGTAATTTTTTACAAGACTTTATTTTCCAGAACCCTCCAGAATCTCACGATATCTCTTAAACAGGTTCATTTGCTACCTGACGATACGAATGCGGGTCTTGCCCATACCATGAGTTTTGATCAAGCCAAACAGGCGGCGAGCATTGCGGGGATGGAGGCGTATGCAACCGTGCGATGCCGGGCGACCAAGGCGTTTGATTGCGCCGGTACCATGGATCGCATATCCACCTAAAAAGAACACCGAATGGGGCATGGGGGAATTATAATATTTTTTTGAATAGTGCATGCGTCGTAATACAGTTGGGCGCCAGGCGCCGACAGGGGTGCGATAACCACGTCTGGCAGTGGAGACGGGCCAGGAATATCGCTTGCGCCCGTTGATGATCACGCTCATTCGCTGCTGCGAAATATCAATCTTGGCAACTACTCTTGGAGCGGCGTTTGAGCTGGCGATTAAGGTGAATGAAAAACCCAATAAAATGGATAAGAACAGTACAACTCGACACATAAAACATTCCCTTTTTATATATTTAGCAGACAAATAACTCGATGATCGAACTCTAATTGTAGACTGCGTATCCCTAATGTTGAAGGCGGTTTGGCGCAGCTGTTGATAGCTCGAGGATAACCGCGTGGATATTTCGTTTTGACGGTCCTTGTGCTACCGCTTAAAAGGGATAGACCAGGGTCCAATACATACCTTAATTAGAGGCTATTGCTGTATTAGACACATGGTGTTGGACGTTGTAAACAAAAAATAGGGGACACGAAAAAGTGATAGAATCCGATCATCGCCGATTACATTGGCAGGGGACCAAGCTTAACGCCTTGATCGCTTTAGCGATCCTGGGGGGCATCTTGTTGTTTGCAAGTTTGTTTTCGGGGCTGTTCTCTGGCTGGAGTTTTCTTGGCTTTCCGGTCGCCTTTTACCTTGGGGCACAAGGCGCATTCATAATGATGATCATTCTCGTCTATTGGTCTTTTGCGCGACAGGAAAAAACAGACCGGGCGCATGGTGCATCGGAAGAAATATAACGGCCTATCATCTTGCCAAGCGTCATCTGGCCCCTAATAACAACGAGTGATCAATTTATGGCATTTCAATCTAATTCCCGCCCAGCCAATCCAAATATCGGCACCAGCTACGCTACCTTTGCCAGTATTATCATTGGGCTGGTTATCATTCTCGTTATTTTTGAACAATTGGGTATCAATAATCTTTGGCTCGGGTATGTCATCATGGCAGCGCCTATCTGCGCGTACCTGGTCATCGGGTTTATGATGCGCACCATTCTCATTGATGATTTTTATGTCTCGGGACGCCGGGTGCCTGCCTTTTACAATGGTCTGGCCTATGCGAGTGCCAGTTTTGGTGGCATTGGTTTTTTTGCCCTGACCGGTTCCTTGTTCCTGATTGGCTTTGACGCGTTGGTGCTGGGGCTGGGGCTGGTCGCCGGACTGGTGCTGATGGCTATATTTTTCGTTCCCTATATTCGTAAGTTCGGGGCTTATACCCTGGCGTCCTTTTTGGGCGAGCGGTTCGATAGCAGAATTATCAGAATAACCGCGGGGCTTTTTCTGCTTGTCCCTTCAATGATGTTGCTCACTGCAGAAATCGGAATTGCGGCCGAAGTGATCTCGCAGTTTACTGCAACAAATTTTAAAACGCTGATTATTGTCGTCGCGGCAGTGGTTGTGCTCTCCAATATTCTTGGCGGTATGCGCTCGTTGACATGGACGACCGGTGCTCAGTTGCTTGTGCTGTTGCTAGGGCTTTTAACTCCCTTGACCATTTTGTCAGTGACCCATACGACGCTGCCCCTTCCACAACTGACCTATGGCAGCCTGTTCACCGATATCGGCAAGATCGAGGTAGCTGGTGGTATTGTTGATGCCACCCCCACCGCTCTTGACACCGCGTTACCAGGCGACAATACGCTGGTTATCAAAAAGCCCTTGCAGCAAATGTTCGGGGCAATCAAAAGGCTCGATTTCTTATTCCTGCTGATCAGCGTCATGCTGGGGGCGGCGATCCTGCCAGCCTCCATTATGCGTATCGGCACGTCAGAGAGTGTTACTGAAGCGCGGCGTTCCATTAGCTGGGGGGTTGTTCTCACAGCCATCTTGATGCTGAGCCTGCCAGCTATTGCCGTGTTTACGAAATATATCATGTATCAAACGCTGATTGGCCAGCCTTTCAATGCCATGCCGAACTGGTTATCAGAGCTGAATGAAGCTGGCATGGTCGACATTCTTGATCTCAACAAGGATGGTCTTCTGGCTATCAAGGAGCTTGCGGTGATGCGCGACAGTATTTCCTTGATCTTGCCCATCGTCGGTGAATTGCCCTTTGTGCTTGTCGGTTTCTTGGCGGCAGCCGGCATGGCTGCGGCTTTGTCTGCGGCTAGCGCTCACATGCTGACCATGAGTTGCTCCATCAGCGAGGATTTGTTCTATGGTGGCTTTTGGACAAAAGTGTCGGTTGCCAAGCGGCTTTTGATTGCTCGGCTTTCCATGATTGTCGTCATCGCCATTGCGAGCTCTCTTGCCATTAGTCAGGATTTCGATATTTTGCATATGGGACTTTGGGCCTTGTCTATCGCTGCCAGTAGTTTTTTTGCTCCCCTCGTGCTGGCGATCTGGTGGAGAGAAGTCTCACGATTTGGCATATGGGCAGGCATGGTGGCAGGGTTTTCCGTCTCGATGTTGATCACGGTGGCTCATTGGAGTGGTCTCTCAACGAGTATTCTTGGCATTGAGAGCCTGACCTCAGCAATCGCCGGTGTGCCGGTGGCGTTTGCGGTGATCATTGGTATCACTTATCTTCTACCAGAAACGGTTGAAGAATTAATGCAACTTGCCGACGAAATCAGAATTCCTGATGGCGAGACGATTCATGATTATACAGAACGTCTGGTTAAAGGGCGCGGACATTAGGCCTGTATATTTTTCAGCTATGCGAAGTGTCGACTATAGGCCTGGCGGCATAGATGTAACAGGGGCTATGTTATGGTTTTCGATGGTTTTTGAAGGATCATTGATAGTTGAATATCTACCCGCATTGGTGTAACTTTTTGGAATATTCTTGTTTCGATTTGTTTGAGAGGGCGCATGGCATTGTTCAAGAGCAAAAAGGTCACGGTAAAGCTTTTGCTTGCGGCACCAGTTGTTGGTGCCTTGCTGGTGTCATCGTATAGTTATGACGCTTTGGCTCAACAAACGCTACATCATGTCGATGAAAAGGTGTTTTTTGACAAGGTGAAAAAAATTATACATCGGAGCGGCATGACGTCGATCGAGTTCCAAACCTACAAGCAGATTATCAATTACTGGAATGACCATCCCGACATGGAAGATCGGCGCTGGCTGGCTTATGTGATGGCGACCGCCTATCACGAAACCCGGTTAAGGCCGGTGCGAGAAGGCTTTAAGACATCAGACAAGGCTGCTCGAAAACATGTCAGATGGATGTATAACAAGCGTATTATTTCGCAACCATATCACCTCGCGGACCGTGAAACCGGTCAGGTCTATTATGGGCGTGGCTATGTGCAGCTCACCTGGGCGCAAAATTACAAAAAAATGGGCAAGGCCATCGGTATGGGTGATCAGCTCTATCGCAACCCGGATCTTGTTCTTAATCCCGATATCGCATCGCAGGTTTTGTTTGTAGGTATGCTGCAGGGACATTTTCGATACAGCAAGAAGAGGCGTCCCAGAGGAAAACAGAAGCTCAAGCTGTTCTTTAACAAAACCAGCTCGAACTGGTATGGGGCTCGTAATATCATCAATGGTGATTTGCGCAAGAATGGTAACCGGATCGCAGGCTACGGGAAAAAGTACAATCAGGCTATTCGTTTTATCGCCGCTCCAGACAAGCCGCCGGTGGTGGATGAAGATTTGGATGTCATTGCCAGTCCCAATGAAGGGGAAGTGACGCCCTCGCTGCCAGATACCGAAACAGTTGTGTCACCCGACGTAACGGATGCCGATACGCCAGATGTGGTCGATACAGATATGGACGGACAAACAGAACCGGGTGATACCGATACCGATATCAATGCCTCTGGCGAAGAAGAAGGGATGGAATCGGTCGATGATACAGTGGTCGATGTCGACACTGTTTCTGCTGGCGAAGTTGTGCCAACGCTTCCAGAAGAGGGAGAGTCTGCTTCGAAGCCAATCGACGAGGTTCCACAGAGCGGCGAGCAGTCTATGGATGTTTTGAATGACCCGGCAATTGAGGGTCCCTCAGAAGGAGATCCGGAAGTCTTGCCTATTGGTGTTGAAGAGGTCATTGATACGGTGCCGGCAACTCCCACAGAACCCGAGGCGCCCGTAAATCCGGTCGAGCCCGTAGAGCCAACCGAACCGCAAGAGCCGGTTAAACCGATAGAGCCAACGGTACCGAGCATACCTGATATTGTAGTGGAAGATAATAGTTGGTGGGGAACTATCAAGTCATTTTTTAACAAGGCCGGACGCTATGTCTGGAAATTTTAAATGTGTATCTGTAGTGAAAATAGCGATAGGAGATAGTGTTGTGATCAATAAAAAATTCTTTTTGTTGGGGGTGGCGATGTTGACGAGCAGCTTGCTCCTTGCCCCCAAAGTCGGTCTGCAACCCTCATTGGCACTCGACAAGTTCACCAGTGATCTCGATAAGCGCAAGGCTGATGGAAGTATCAAAAGGTCGCTTGTTGGCATCAAAAAAGGTGATTTCAAAAGCCTTTCGGCCAAGCGGCAGGTGCTTATCGATATTAAAGTCGTGCTGGACGGTAAAACCAAATATCAGGTGATGACCCGCAGCGAAGGGGATACCCGGCGCTATAATGTCGGCTGTCGTTTCGGTGCATGGGGACAGCTACCAATGGGATTTGGTATCGAGTATTTCGTCAAAACCGGTATCGTGGGTGGGGAAGAGGTCAATTTGGTGGTCTATCCGGGATCGCGTAGTGAGCACCCTGACAATGATATCTCGTGCGTGTTTGATAAGCGTTTTCCCAAATCAGCCGTTCTTCACGTTCGCGGGCTTTACAAGGTCACTGCCAATAATTACCCCAAGCGCACCGATGTGCAATTTCGGCCTATCTCTCGCGCCAATCTAAGCGCTGAGGATCTGAAAAAGCTGCAATAAAACAAGGGCCGACAAGGTTAGGGAACCTCTGAAAATCCCCACAAATCCGTTCTGATCGGTTAGACTGTAAATAGGAAGAAACTGATTGGGTTAGTGGGGGATTGTGGTGGGACAGCTGAGCTTTTTTATAAAGGTGACAGTAACCGAATTAACTGATTTTCTACTATTTTTCACTTATCTTCGTTGAATTAATTCGTTTACTGTCACCGCAATTCTGTACAGATGGCAGCTAACCCAA
>JAAETJ010000184.1 GCA_024228495.1 bacterium
AAATTGGAATCGTCCGGCACGGCCACTTCGTACCAATCGGTTTCATCCCATTGCAAATCTTCAGCCCACTCACCAGCCTGGACGTGGGATTTTACAGTAACATATCTCAACGGAATTTCATCAAAAAGTAGGCTTTGTTCACTGACATCCAGAGCCTTTGAAAATTTCTGTATCCATTCGATATCAATTTTGTCGGCTTTGTCCTCACTTAGTTTTTTGCTGATGGTGACGACATGAACCCCCATCATTTCGGCAAGTTGGGCCTGGGTAATACCCTTTTTTTTCAGGATTTCTTTGATACGCAATCTCATAATTTCTCTTATTAGCCATAGTGGCAAACACGTAAATAAACAAAATGGCTAATTATGCGCTTGACAATTATTAGTCATTATGGCTAACAATCACGAATGCGATTAGATATTTGGCGAAGCGATAAGAACTGGACTCTTGCAAAACTGGGCTCTGCGCTCGGTTTTAGCGCAGTGAATCCCGCCCGTTCTACACAGTTGATTGAACGCGGTGAGCGAAAAGCTGATGCGCACATCGTCGCCCGCATTATTAAAATCACTGATGGGAATGTCACAGCCCAAGACATGCATGAAACCCGGCTTGAATGGTTGAAGCAAAACAAGCCGGAGCAGTTTCAAAGTGAGTCCGCACAATGATTCATGCAGCTTCAATTTATTCTTGTGATTTCTGCGGGGTGTCGCCCTGCGTTTGTCGCGTTTCGATTCCCTGGCAGGGGAATTTGAAACGCCAGTCTCCAATGTGTTTTGATTATGGAGTTTATCATGAATGTTCCTGTTACTGTATTTCCGGTTCGCGCCGCATGCCTGTGTACCGATACAAACACAGGAGCGCGCACCATGTCTGGTCTAAAGTTGTACCAAGTTTGGTCCAAAGAAAAATTCGTTCAGTTCATTCACGTCAGATTCCCGCAGTCTGCCGAGTATCATCTGGCCAGCCTCACCGGTATTCCGGCCACCACTTGCAAAAAACACGTTTACGGCGAAACCAAGCCGTCAGCCGATCACCTCATCGCCTATCTGGTGCTGTTCGGGCCTTCGCTGCTTCGCGCCGTGATGGGGGAGAACGCGCCGCAGTGGGCGGCGGGGCTGGCCGAAGATGAAAAGCGGCGCGAGCTCCACATCGAGGCGAAAAAACTCATTGACCAGCTGGCTGAATATTCGGGTTAGTTTTCGCTCGGGTATTTGTTTTCGCTCACGGCTAATCGTGGCTTCGCCACGGCCTCCGCCAGGGCGGTGCATTAGCACCGCCTCGGCTGTTGCCTCGGGCTTCGCTTCTTTTTCCAAACTTATGGGGTGCATCGTAAATGAGCAACAAGGCACATAATCTGCTGGGCACCAATGCGGCGCGGCAGCAATTGAAAAGTGTTGTGGAGCGTGTTGAGCGGCTGGAAGAGGAAAAAAAGGCGATCGCCGATGATATCCGCGAGGTCTATGGCGAGGCGAAAGCCAATGGGTTTGATACCAAGATCCTGCGCCAGATTATCAAGCTGCGAAAACTTGACCTGGCCGAGCGTCAGGAGCAGGACGCGGTGCGTGATCTTTATATGCATGCGCTTGGCATGCTGCCGGATTTTGTGCCTGATGGGGGCGAGGGATGAGCCAGCCCTATCAGGTAATGCCGGTACTCGCTGAAGAGGAATATCAGGCGTTAAAATCCAGCATCAGCGAATTTGGTGTATTGGTGCCGGTGGAAGAGGATGAGGCAGGCCATATCCTGGACGGGCACCACCGGGTGCAGGCCTGCCGCGAGCTGGGCATTGAAAACTATCCAAAACTGATCCGCTGCGGTCTGGGCGAAGATGAAAAACGGGCGCATGCCAGATCACTCAATCTTAATCGCCGTCACATGAAAAAGCCTGCCCGTGACAAGCTTATTGCAGAACAGATTATCGATACGCCATGCCTTTCCGACAGGGCGATAGCGGCGCGGTTTGGCATTGATCACAAGACCGTGGGCGTGAGGCGCAAACGCATGATTTCTCGTGGGGAAATTCCCCACGTCGAAACCATGGTCGACAGCCTGGGCCGCGAGCAAAAACGCGGCAAGGCAGCCACCTACATTGACAATTCGCCCGATGGGCGCAGCGCCACCATCAAGCGGGCAAAGCAGATCCGCACCGAGAACAGTGCGGTGTCACGTGCCCGGCGCATGGAAAACCTGCAACAGATTGCCGACAAGGGCAGGGCCGGTGGCAAGGCGATGCCGGTGGCGGCTTTCCCGATTGGCTATGTCGATGTGCCGTGGGAAAATAAAGTATGGAGCGAGGAAACCGGCAGCGCTAAAAATCCACCTTATCCCTGCATGAGCGTTGAAGAAACTTGCGAATTATGCGCCGGTGAGAATAGTCCATTTACGGATGCTGCTGTTTTGTTTTTCTGGCGC
>JAAETJ010000185.1 GCA_024228495.1 bacterium
GGCGCGACTGGACGTCAAGCAGGTACGTCACCGGATTGATACCAATGGCCTTGGCGGTCATGACCACGCTAAACAGGATCGCAGCCGTGTTACCGCCCTTTTCGTTTAGAAAGAACTCCCAGTTCTTTCTGCCTACGGCCAGTTAGGCTTGTGGCCTAGCAAACCTTCGCGCCAAATGGTTTCTCTGGACTGTTAGACAAAATCCGCAGGGCTCCTGAGCCATAAGACCCAAAGGCCCCGCGAATCCGTCTTCTAGGCCCACAACCTATCAATTCGTGATTGATCAGTTGAACAAGACAGACGGGTTTGTATCCGATGCCAGAACAACCGCACTCCGCTCTAAGCTAAATACAAAAGCTGCCGGTGTTTCTGTCTTTATCCACAATTCCACAACATAATCGGAGTCAGGCACCCAAAAGTCCTGAGCAAAACTCTGCGCCCCTCTATCGATGGTAGTTTGGTGAGTTGCGTCCCGCGATTGTGCCCATACGGATCTGCTGCTTTTGTCTGGGACGCTAGGGTCTGGCTGATGGAGATTTGGAGAAACAATGTAAACCGCGTAGCACCCCGAAATTGCTGAGCAATCTACAGTAATCGTAACTTTCTCTTCTTTCTTCACGGTAACGGGCAACGTGGAACCCCTCCGAATGAAGAGTTCGTTTACGACAGACCCATTGGGCCCGAAGAAAAACACATGCGATGCACCTGCATTTGACCATCTATAAATGGGTAAAACGCCGCCTTGAATTGGGATTGTTTTGCGAACCCTTGGCGTAGCGGCGGACAATGCACGAGCGCGCTCCAGCGCAAGGTCTGGGAACGACGCAAAGTCAACCACAGAAACTGATACAAGCTGACTTGATGGATTACCCACAGCTAGCGTGCCGTACAAAGGCGGTGTAGATAACGTGAAATCTTCATTTACCGTAGGATTTGACGAGCCATCATTCTGGACTTGTATTGCCTTTCCAAAAGCAGCCAGCCCCAAGGCGGGATCCAGGAAGAATTGGTTTTCTCCATCAATTGGGGCACTTTCGGGATGCGCCCAAATTGTGGTGTAAATCACCCCACCTTTATCGATTACTTCAGTCGGAACCTGGACCCTGAAAAAGTAGCTACCCTCGTAGTCACATTGAAATTCCACAACAGTGTCAATTGGGTTGTGTTCATAACTGACTTTGGCGGTTGCGCTGAAAATCCATGGGGTTCCATCTGAGTTATGCAGCTTACCAGAAAAATCCACTATCTGGGTGGGCGCATGAAGCGGGTTTGGTGGCGGATTCTGCGCCAAGCAGCAAAACATCAATGGGAGTGAAAGAATGGTTATAGCGAACATTTTTTTGGTTGAAGAGGCAAGAGGGTAAGGCGACTAGTTCGCCGGAAAGGGTTTACTACTCTACGCGCGCAAACGCGCAGCGATTGAAGGAGCATGGGCATTGCGCTTTCCTACAATTCTATATCGGGAATTGCTACGACTCTGGCTCCGGGCGGAGGCTCGACTGGAAATGGGCAAAAGTCCCAAGCGACGTACAAAGAATGCCCCCCCTCGGGATCCGCAATAACCCCATCCCTCAGGTGCCCTGTGGCTGGATCTCTCATCATATCTTCCAGCTGGTCCTCCCCAGGATGGGCATCTTCTACGCCATCGTTGTCGGTGTCCATTATGCCCCCATGCATATTGCCAGTGTGGATAGGAATTCCAAGCGGGCAGTTTCGGGAGAGCGGGGGGAGCCAGGTGGGGCGCGGGGGGGAGCATGGGGACGGATTGTAGGCAATTGCCAACCAAACGGGGCCTCCGGGGCGAGGATCGGCGGTGCGGTGGCGGCAAAAAGGGCAGGATTTGGCGTA
>JAAETJ010000186.1 GCA_024228495.1 bacterium
AGCAGATTGGGGTTTCGCCCACGGCGTTGCGAAATCTGTTAAAGCGCCTGGAAGCTTTGGTAATGAGTTATCAGCAGGAACAAGAAAGCCAACGGTGTGAGTCGAGGCGTGAAATCATCGCCAGCGCGGATGAAACGTTCTTCGGAGAAGTGATGATCTTAATTCTGATGGACTTAAGTTCAGGTTATGTGCTGACGGAAGATCAAGCCACCGACCGGAGCTATGAAACCTGGCAGAGCAAAGCTCAAGGGCGGTTGCAGGCGCTTGGCTTGCGGGTTCGCCATTTTGTCAGTGATCGAGCTAAGGCGCTGATAAAGTTGGCGACCCACGGTTTTAGCTGTGCTCCCGGAGCCGATCTGTTCCATGCTCAATATGAACTGAGCAAATGGCTAGGGGCCGGTCTTTATCGCCGCTTGGGCAATGCAGTGAACAAGCTCAAAAAAGCCCAACGAGCTCAGCAGGGCGTCGAGAATAGGGCTGATGAGCCCCAAAAGGCAGAGCCATTACACCAGGCAGAAGACCAACTACGCCAGCTAGAACAGGCCAAACAAGCCTACAGCGAAATCCAACAGGGGATTTCAGAAAGTGTCCATGCCTTCTCATTAGAGCAGAGTGGCCCACAAACTAGTGCCAAGGTCGAAGAACAGTTGCAGCATCACGCGCAGATGATTTCACAACTCGCTCAGGCTCAGGGGATTGAAGACAACGTTGCTGCAATGGCAACGATGAATGCTTGTGCTTAAGATTTGCTAGCCTTGGCAGGTCTTCAGAGCAAGCCGGTTCAAAAAAGATATTTTCTATAATAAGTGACTCGATTGATTCCCGACGGGCTTGTCCAAGAAGGATAGGAAGGGGGTTTTAATCCCCCTCCCTCCTACACCTCCCGGCATGCGGGTCCGCACCGGGCGGTTACCAAGAGTGTCGAACCGTAGTCGGACCAACCCATCTCGAGCGAACTATGTCGATTGATTGTG
>JAAETJ010000187.1 GCA_024228495.1 bacterium
ATGGTACAACATGACACAATCCGACTTCGGCCGCGTTGGGGCGATGGTGAAGGAACAGTATAAATTCTTAAGGGAGTACGCTAAGGGCATAGAGAACGGAACACGGTCGATACACAAAGGGGTATCGCGTCAGTATATCCAATTCGGGCGGCAAGCCTTCTATGTGTTTGAGGTGCGTGATATTGTAGCGGCTGGTTTTGATGAACGACGTTGTGTCTTACACGCTCGGGAGTCCTGTGTAGGTTCAGGCAGTTGTATAGAGCAAGCTAGTTATGGTTGGTTACCTATAGACGATGACAGGTGGCTCGAGGTTGGGCGGCGCATTTGTAGGGGTAACTGCCTTTGCACATGGGAATATCGCAACAGCGCGACGGGTGATATGGTGACGGCATGAACAAAAGACAACGTGCGCAAAAGATGGCGGATACGCTAAAGGGTAAACTCGAGCTAGATTCTTGCACGTTTCACGTATACAAAAAGCTAGTCAGATTTACCATGACATGGGGTGATATAACCGCCACTTGTCATATAACGCGTGACGTGATATTTAGCAAAGACCATGACTTTACAAGTATCGTTTTTGATACCTGTGCTGAGATATGGATAGGTAAACTACAAGAGAAAATGGCGACGGGGCTAACTAATGACCCAAAACAGGCAAAGCAATTCATTGACGCAGTGCAAGCAACTCAGCCAAAGGGCGACTAAGGCGGCTCTCAGGATGTCTCAGGTTGCTAACGAGCGGGGGGTTGGTGTTCATCAATTCACGTTGATCGTACATGATGATGGTACGTGGTCTCTGCTTACACCGCCGAAACCAGAGAGGTTAGGATAATGGCGAAAACAAAACATAGTGACGGAGAGAATGTAGGAACTATATATATCCCCATAAGCCAAGAGATGGCTGATTTAGTTAGAGGGATCAACCATTTTCTCGATCAGATTCGTGATAGTGAAACGGTTTATGTTAAGATTCATTCTAGCCCCACAATAAAAGACCTTGTGAGATACTACTATTCACTAGGGGGTAACGAGGCTGGGGGATTGCTCCATGTTTTGTTGGATGACGGAAACACAGATAACGATACGTTATTGTTTTGCCTAAATGAATGTTCAAAGGCAAATGACGAGATAGGGGTGAGGATTGTTTCGATCTTGGCTGGAATCTCAGAAGAGGAGCGAGATCGCTTGTATATGAATGGCTGGGACGATCAGCAATCTGACGACAATTGACATTATGTCGATAATCACTTAAAATGAAAACAGTTAAATAGCCCACCTTGTATACCAACAAGGCGCGGCGTGAAACATTAGACACACGGCGCAAGAACTAATCACAGTTCTTGCGCCGTTTTTTATTCCTACGTGGCGTAGCACGAACAAAAACGAAAAGGGGAAGACGATGGCAACAGAAGACGAAACCGTAAATGAAGAAAAAGTTCTGAGTGAAGGCACAACGCCAGCGGGTGGCGATACATCCGAACAGCCAACGCAAGAACACATGATCCCGAAGTCGAGATTTGACGAGGTAAACGCGAAATTAAGAGAGCTGATAGCAGCGCAAGAAAAGGCGGACAAAGCAACCGCCGCCGCGCAACAAAAGGCTCTTGAGGAACAAAATGAATTTAAGACATTATACGAACAAGCACAGGCCACAATTAATGAATTAAAGCCTGTACAGGTTAAGTATGATGCCTACCTCAACACAGCAACGGAAAGCAATGCTAAACGAATCGAATCTTTACCCGAGCATCTTAAGGCGATAGTGCCTGACTACGATGACCCGCTTAAATTAGCCAGTTGGCTAGACAGCAGCGCGTCATTGTTGCAGGAAGCGAAGCCGAAAGCTCCCAATTTGAACGCGGGGGCAAGTAGCAACGGCACACAACCAAAGGGGATCAGCGAGGCCGAAGCCAGGGAGTTGGCAGCCATTTACGGGGTCGATTCTAAATATTTATTAAACACATAGGGAGAATTTTATTATGGCAGCAATTACAAAAATTTCTGCAAAAAATGTAAAGAAGCTCGTAGGGTCTGTTCATCACAGAATCCAACTAGGGGCAACCGTTACCGCTCCATCCCCTGTTACTGAACAGAGTGACGGTAAATGGGACGGAACAGACACCAGTGCCGCGCAATTGACCGCTATGGTTGCTTTGCAGAGCGGTGTTGACGGGGATTGGATTGACGCTGTAAGCCATGGCCCAATCGAAGCTCTGTCAGGGGCAACCGCTGGAACATTGGTTTATGGTAGCGATACGGCTGGAGCATTTGATACGGCCGCTGGTACGAAAGGTTTAGTTATTGGTTATGCAGGTTCGGCAAGCGTTTTGGTTGTTGCCCCGCAAATCATTGACTTCTCGTAGGGGGCATCATGGCATTAGGAAATAGAGATACACAATCATTAGTCATGATGACGGGTTGGGACGCAACAGTGTTGCAGAACTTCCAGCTTCAAGACGGAACAACAATCGAAACTGTCGCAAAGCAGTTGAATGCAGCTTTAGGCGCATTAAACCAGGAATTATCAGGCGGTTTATGGGGTGGTTTAGTTAGCTATCAAAGCGATCCCGATCTCGAGTATCGCGTAGGTTCTTCTAACGGTTTTCAAGACCATACTGAATACGGCACACCAGACGCGAAGCGCGCTGAGACCGAAGGGCATATGCTTCCTTTTAAGGAATACGATCGCGGCTTAGGATGGACATTCGACTATCTAAAACGCGCCCGTATGTCCCAAATTCAAGCTGACATTGCCGACGCGATTAAAGACGCTCGGGACATTTGGCGGCAAAAGATTCTTGCACGTTGCTTGCAACGTGGAGATGATAGCGGCACAAACAAAGGTCTCGGCACTGGCGGGTATTCGGTCGGCTTTGCCACCGCCGCCGCTTCAACGAATGTTGACTTTGTGCCACCTGCAAACGCTGGAACCACATTCACATCCGCTCACGAACATTACGTCGGCATCGCTGGCGGGGTGTTCACCAACGCGGTTTTTAGTGATGCAAAGGACGAATTACGCGAGCATGGTCATGAGCCAAGCTATGAATTCTTGATTAGCCCCACAGACGAAGCCGAAGTCAAGGCGTTAACCGACTTCACCGAAGCGCCCGCCTCATTGGTTGCTTACGGTGCGAATCAGGCACTTGCAACTGTGCCAACCGAAGCCGACATGATCGGCGGCTATTACATCGGTACGATTCACGATTTTGCAATACGTGTTGTTCGTGGAATGCCAGCCGATTACGGATTTGGTTACAAATCTTATGGCAACTTGAGCCAGCGCAACCCATTGCGGATTCGTGCTGATAAGGGCGTGTCCGCTCCTATGGTAATTGCTGCGAACGATCCACGTAATGGCTCACCAGCGCATCCGCTTCAATTCCTTATGTTGCAAGTGGGCTTCGGTGTTGGTGTCGCTGATCGCACCGCCGCCACGGCGCGGTATGTAGACAATGCGACTTGGGCAGACGGCACGCCGACTTAATTAGAAATAAAGGAGAAATAGACATGGGTGAACCAATCACTATTTACGACAAGAACGGTAAAGAGTCAACCGTATACGGTAAAGCTCAACTTGAGGTTGAGATCAAAGGCGGTAAAACGCTAGAAAACCCGAAGGCACGGAAGCCGACAACCGCTAAGAAATAATGGCGATCAACGCGAATAGTTACGGAACCGTTGCACAGGTAGAAGCCGAATGCAAGCAATTTGTGAGCAAAAGCGGCATCTTTTCCAGCACAACGAATCCGACTTTAACAGTGGTAGAGGATTACCTTGATAGGGTAAGCGCGGCCTTAAACGTCTCCCTTGCCAATCAAGGCTTCTCTATCCCTGTCAGTGAAGAACAGCCCAAAATTGTCCTTGACAACTATGCCATAGAACAAGCTGCCAAAATGGGCAGGTCTGTCAACCGTGCCGCTTTAGCAGGTGCTAGACGGGGCGCGGGGGTAGCTAGTGAAGGTACGGTTATGAGTAGGGCTAGGGAATTCATTGAAGAGAATGCGCCTGGCATGGAGGCGTTAGGAGCCACCAGAACCGCTACAGGCAAACGGCCGTCTTCCACTCCAATTACCCGCCGTGACGGTTACAGTCACGATGTGAACAGCGTTAGGATTCCATGACAAACTTCTCGCTAAAGGTTACGCCTCCTTTCAGGGATTTGAAAGGGCGATTCGCCAAAGCTGACAAGGCTCTTATAGAAGACAAGAAGTCAATGATCCATGCACAGGCGCGGCGTATGCTGGGTCTGGGGCGGGAAGAAGCACCCGAAAAAACGGGCGAATTCAAACGCGGCATTAGCTTCAAAGTCTTTGGCAGTGGCAAGGCCATTGGTTTTACAATCCAGTTGCCCCAGCCTTTGGGTCTGTGGATTCAGGGTGGAACTAAGGCACACAAAATCCCAACGGGTGGCAGTGCTGCCCAAATTGCAAAGGGTTATCCTCTGCGTTTTTATTGGGCAAAGGCTGGGAGAGTTGTCACTTTTTGGAGCGTCAACCATCCCGGGACAAAGAAAAACAAATTCATGGGACGCGCTTATAGGCGATGGTTGCCAGGGGCGCGTAAAGATTTGGCGCGGATAGGACGGCAATACGTCCGAACGTTGGCAAGCTAATGGCAAACTATACCGAAATAGACATTATAAGAGGTTTGCATGATGAGGCGTGTCAAGTCGCTGGCTTAGATCACAGCACCGTTTTTGTTAACGATTGGTCTTATGCCGACAACCCCCAAGGAAACGAAAGTTGGCTGCTTTTCATTGTGGCTGAGGATTGGAATTCAAACCAAGAGACGGCGGCGGAAATCAGAACTTACAACATTGGTAGCTTGCTAATCACCAGATTTGCTCATGAGGTTTCGCAGTCTTGGGCGGAGTCGCTAAGTAGTTTCGTAAACCTGCGAGATCGGATGCTGGATGTATTCGGCGATGTTAAAACGAATGCTAGATCGGCGGGAGGGTTGTCGCAGGTGCATGTAAATGATATTTCCAACGCAGGTGAGCGAATATACCTAGACGAAAATGGCGATCAAATGCTAAACGATGATGAGGGCATCCCTGTTTTTATTGGTCAACCAATTTTGTGGGAAATCAAATACGAGGTGTGTTGATGGCAGTTACGGTAACAACAGGAAAAACTCATGCACGGCACGCCAGGATGCTCATTGGAAGCTCTGCGAGTGCGTCAAATATTTCAGGATTCTATAGAACCGTTGGTTCTATAGGGGTCTCCTACTCAAGTATTGATATTGCTGG
>JAAETJ010000188.1 GCA_024228495.1 bacterium
AGATACGGAGAGAATTGTCGTAAGACCCCGAGACTACGTGTTTGCCATCGAGTGTAATCGCCAGGACGTTGACGCTACTAGTGCTGCCCATTACCCACAATTAGAGCTGGACAAGATACATTCGCTAGCGCATGCTTAGAGAATGCATAGACAAAATCAAATAAAGCGAACGCTTTGCGAACCCTCCAACATTGAATACATCCGTCATCTACTGATGAATGAAGAGATTCCCCACAGAACTGATCTGGCCGCACGAGCCTGCGAACAGTTTGAGTTTCTTGACACGCGTGGTCAAGCACAGATCAGTGGTTGTCTGAAAGCGCTGCGTGAACTTCAATGTGCCGGGCATTTTACTTTGCCAGCTGCGCGGGTAAAACCTGGCCCCAAAACCCCTGGTCGTTTATCGGCTCCGCTCCCACTGCCGCACGGTGTCCCACCGAAGGCGGGTGATGTTCGAGGACTTAAACTGATGTTGGTGCAAACGGCTGATGACATGAAGGTCTGGAATGAGCTGATGATAGAAGAGCATCCTTTAGGGGTGGGGCCGTTGGTCGGCAGACAATTACGCTACCTCATCGACTCCCATCACGGCTGGTTGGGGGGGTTCGGATTTGCCGCTCCTGCCCTGCAATTGGCTGATCGTGATCAGTGGATTGGTTGGGATAGGGAGCAACGCCGGGCCTATCTGCACCTGGTTGTCGGCATGAGCCGTTTTTTGATTCGCCCCAGCGTACAATGCCATAACCTGGCCTCAAAGGTTCTGGGCATGAGCCTGGCGGTATTGGCCGATGATTTTGAGCAAAAATACTGTTATAGGCCTTTACTGATAGAAAGTTTTGTGGATATTGCGCATTATTCAGGCACCTGCTATCGGGCAGCAAACTGGATAGAAATCGGCCAAACAAAGGGTCGAGGCCGACAAGATCGTTTTTCTCAGAAAGCCTTGAATCCCAAAGCGATCTATATCTACCCGGTCGACCCTCACTTTAGACAGCAAATGGGGTTAGCCACGCCTGCTGGGCTGGGAGCCTTGGAACCGGGCGAGGGTTTGGATGGCGCGCAATGGGCGGAACATGAATTTGGTGGAGCATCACTGGGAGATAAACGATTGAGTAAAAGGCTGATCAAGGTGGCCGCCGCCAAAGCAGAGATGCCGGCTCGCGCCTTTAGTGGCGTGGTCAAAGGAAATTGGGCCGCTACCAAGGCCTACTATCGCATGATTGACCAGCCGGAAGCGTCAGAATTTAATCTACCCAATATCCTGGCACCGCACCGCGAGCGAACCGCCCGTCGAATGATGGGCCAAAAAACCGTGTTATGTTTACAAGATGGCAGTGAACTGAACTACACCAACCTGGATAAGTGTCGCGGTTTGGGTGATTTGAAAGCCAACCAGACCGGGGCAAAGATGCGCGGGCTTAATTTGCATTCGACGTTTGCCGTTGCGCCCAATGGGCTTCCTTTAGGCGTGCTAAAGGCACAGTGTATTGCGCCGCAAGTCAAACCTGCTGACGATAAAAGGAAACCATCGGCGATTCCAATTGAAGAAAAAAAGACCTTTGTCTGGATCGAGCATCACCGTGATCTGGTGGAGTTGTCCAAACAGATGCCACAAACACAACTGGTCAATGTGTGTGACCGGGAAGCTGACTTTTTTGAGTTATTTGACGAGCAAAGAAAAAGCCCTTGTGTTGAGCTACTCATACGGGCTCAGCATAATCGCAATATCGACGAGGAACCGTTTAAGTTATTTGTGGCCGCACGCGAGGCACCTGTGATCAGCCGGGTTGGTGTGTCTATTCCTCGGCACAGTGCTCGATCCAAAAAAAGTAAACAAAAAGCCCGGGATGCCAGACCGGGACGATTGGCGGATTTGGCCATCCGTAAAATACACATTCAACTCCCGCCCCCTGAGTATTACGCCGCTAAAAAACCGATTGATATCTTCCTGGTCCATGCGCTGGAGGAAAACCCGCCACCGAACACAAAAGCGATTGAATGGTTTATTCTCACAACGATCAATATTGCTTCGGCTGAGGATGCTGAACAATGTTTACGCTGGTATACCTTGCGCTGGCGTATTGAAGACTGGCATCGAGTGCTTAAGTCGGGTTGTCGTATAGATGATCTTGCTCATGAAACGGCTGAACGTTTACGCCGAGCAATCGGTATCAATCTGGTGATTGCCTGGCGGGTTATGTTGATGACATTGTTGGGGAGAGAATCGCCTGAGCTTCCAGCGGATATACTCTTCTCAGATGTCGAATTACGAACGCTGCACGCTTACGCTAAAAAAAAGGATTGAAGCCAGCATTATTACTGGGTGAAGCGGTAGAACTGGTAGCAAATATGGGGGGATATCTTGGGCGCAAGGCAGATCTGCCTCCCGGGCATCAGATACTATGGCAAGGGTATACGGTGTTTCAACTTATGTGCGAAGGATTCTCGTTGCTGGAGGACGGGTAATGTTATCCAGTAACCTTATATGGGTAATGGGCAGACCTAGGAGGCTGTCCGAGAACTCGCTTATTTGTAAAATTAGATTTTTAACTTATTGATAAATAAGGAATTAATTTTTTGGAAATACCGGATTTTGCTATTCTCGGACAGGCTCCT
>JAAETJ010000189.1 GCA_024228495.1 bacterium
AAAACAGGTGAGGAGGTGCTGATCCGTCCACGTCGGGTTGTCACTTTTCGCCAGGGCGGCATACTCAAAAAGAGGATAATTAACGCCGAAAACTAGCGATTTTCTCAGCGATTGCCCTCTGAGTGCCCCATGCTGCGACCTCTAATATATTAGTCTGCAACGCCTTATAGGGTACTGTGCATATTCGTCCGTAAATGGGCGCTAGGGCAGTTTCACCTTTGCTCTGTTTAAGATGTAATCGCCATAGAGGATGACATTTTCCCAGGAGACGGGGCTAATGTATTGAATGAGGGAGATATCAATACCTTCCTCCTCTGGTGCAAACTCCTGAATAACTCGGTTTATTTCCTTGGCTTGCCAGTAGATGATGCAGGCAATCACCAGTGTTAAGCAGCTACAGGAATGCCGCTGCTCCAGCCAGTCCCGCTTATTGATTCTTCCCCGGTTTCCTAATTTGATATCCCGAGCCAAGGCATGGATTTGTTCTCCCTTGAGCAAACCCCGGCGGTTACGTCGACGCAGTGCCGGATCTGACATGAACGAGAGCGTATGCTCGGTACGAAAAAGGCGACCCAGCTCGCGGTTAGCTCGATAGAAATGGTTCTTGCCGCTAAAGCCATTGAGCCGTCTCAAGGCGGTAGACGCGGTGACATGACCACTTTCCAGAGAGGCATAAAAATGCCCCATCCGATCCCACTGATCGACGATCCAATCTAAATGCAGGATGTGGTCTTTTTTATCCAGCAGCACGCTGAGCGGACCGTAGTCTTTCTTGGTATCAATGCGGAAGATGGCATATTTGTGTAGCCCCTTGATCCTAGGTACAAATCGTTTCCCGAGCAGGGCAAAAGCGGCACAATTGATATCGGTAAAGCCATGGGTATCGGTGTAGTGCTCTTCGATCTCAAGATCACTTTCGTTGTAGAGCAAACCATCCAATACAAAAGGTGCGTCACGGTCGGCACATTCGTGAGGTACGCTAAAGTACGGCGCATAATTATCGGCGACGAAGCTGTAAAACTCGATGGCAAAATCATTGAAGGCATGGCTATAGGTTTGAGAGAGCACCTTATGAGGCAAGGAAAACCGCTGGCCGTCGCTACTGGAGGTTTTCCCCTCACCCCAGACCTGGGTAATATCCAAGTGGCTAATGGCATTGACGACCTGAGCGAGTGCACCGCGCTGATTGTCATCATGCAACTGCCAGTCGGTAATTTGCTTGAGTCGATGGTAGCTGATGCCGTCAATAATTTGCGCCATGGTGTAAGCACCGATTTCACTGGCTTGAGCCATGACGGCGGCTAAGACTTCGCAGACGTGCTCGGCATTAGGTTGCTCTTTATCGGCGGCCGCCATGAAGTGACGTGAGAACTGTAAATCGTTATCGACCTCAATCAGCAGGTCCGGCAATTTGATCGTGCGGATGTGTTTGCCCAGCCAAGCTTTCAGAGGTTCCAGACGAGCATCCGTGCCACTATCAAGTTTCTCGCCAGGGTCAGACGATATCTGCCAACCCTGCTCGTCGAGTTGGGCATAACGATTTTCTGGTAGGCGTTCTAGAAAGTCATCATAGGCTTGGTTCAATCGTCCCGTCAGATAAGCCGCTACATCACCGGGATGCGCTGGCAGGCCCGCACGGGCAAAAAAAGCGCCACGTTTGGAGGCCCACTCTGATTCCGGAATAAAGAATGTCTCCAGATTAGCGAACCGTTTGCTGTTCTGTACCGAGAGATTACCCGACTTGATCTGGTCTCGAACGACCGTCAGCAGGGCACATTCCCAAGCAGGCTTAGTCGGCTTGTCGTCCTGGATTACCAGGGGGCGCAGCTTCTTGGGGATGAAGTCGACGGGAGCCTCATCGGGCAGTTTATAGCGACCCTCGGTATTCATTTGGTTCAGCACATTGATCGCTTCCAGTAAGTCATCAGAGGCGTCATTCTCAGTCTCTGCCTGAAGCTTGAGATGTTTGATCAAAGCCGGGGCAAACTGACGGAGGTAACTATGCCGAGCGACGACTCGATTGAACGTATCGTGATATTTGCTGCTTAACAGCGCCTCCATTTCTTCCTGCTCGGTTTTCAGCACCTGCGGAGTGATCTGGTCATAAATCGTCGCACGCACGGCGTCTTGCTGAACCTGCTCACTGAGCAGGATATCGAGTATTTTTTTGTAGTGAGACAAGGAGACGCGTACTTGCCGGCGGCGTTTTTTCAGGTAAGCATTGATTTCGTTGTCCGCGCGGTTATACACCTTATTGATCAGTTTATCGTACATCTGCACAACCGCATCCAGGGTATCCTGGTACAACTGATGGAGAAAGCAAACGAGGACTGCATCGCGGCGTTCTTCCTTTAGCTGGCGCAGACGGTAGAGCGAACATTGACGGGCATAACGGGCCAGGGTGCGCTGGAAATTGTTATTGAGCCACGTCATATCAATGGTGAGAATGCCCGTGCTCTCAATCTGCTCCAGCTTGTCGGCTAGCCTATTGAAGGCCGCAGGAGAGGGATTGCCGGGCGGTTGTTTGAGAAAGTGCAGTGGCGAGTAGGGGGTATCGTCGGTTTCCAGTAAGGCATTGAGCGGCTGGCGTGCTTCATCGGGCAGCGCTTGATAAATCTGTTGATAAATCGCAATTCTAGCGGTCTCGCGTTGTGTTTGGATGAGGCGTTGTATCGTATTTTGTGATGGCTCCAGGATCTGGTTTTGTTTCAGAAAATCCCGCACGCGAGCAGCCAGTGCCCCAGTTTGCTCAAGATTGTAGGATTCCCTGAACACAAAGGCTTCTACCTCAGCAGCAGCCGAGCTGAACAAGTGCAGTCCCAGATAGTGGCGAATAATTTCTTGATGCTCAGAAACCGTCTTTCGCCGCTTTCCATACCATTGGATGTTGTGATCAGCTATTCCTAATTGAAGCGAAACAAAGGTGAGGATCTCATCAATGATTTCTAAGGGTTCCTGTGTAGGAAACCAATTGAGTAGCCGCACAAAGGCTAGCTGATAACCAAAACCAAGTCGTGTGTAATCGTGTCGGCGCTGTTTTATTTCTTCCAAATCCCTGTCGGAAAATTTGGCGACGCTGGCTAATTGCTCGCGGCTATAAGAAAGCGCACTCATCTATTCACCCTGGAGCTAACTGTTCGGCAATGTACAGAAAACAGGTGTTTTCCGACACATGATTGCTTCCCCTTTACTCCCTAGCAAAACCCCCACATATTGTGCACGAAAAACACTGTCGGATTAATGCTATGCTCAGAAACTAAGCAAGGAGGGTTTTTCGTACATGTTGGTGGGTTATATGCGCGTATCGAGCGAGAATGATCGCCAAACAACAGACCTGCAACGAGATGCTTTGATCAGTGCAGGTGTTGATCCTCGCCATTTGTTTGAAGATAAGGCCAGCGGCGCTCGTGATGATCGGGCAGGATTAAAGAAGGCGCTTGATTATGTCTGTCCCGGCGACTGCCTGGTTGTCTGGAAATTAGATCGGCTGGGGAGATCTTTACCGCACCTTCTACAAATCGTTACTGACTTGCATGAGAGAAAAGTAGCGTTTCGTTCACTGACCGAGCAGATGGATACGACCACGCCGCACGGCGAATTTCTGTTCAGTATTTTCGGGGCTTTAGCACAATACGAACGCGCACTGGCGAGAGAACGCATTGTGGCGGGTTTGGACGCCGCTAAAAAAAGGGGCAGGCGCGGAGGGCGACCAAAAGCTATTAGTGATGAAAAACTAGCAGCAATTACCGAAGCGCTGAACACAGGAGCCAGCAAAGCATCCATCTGCCGCACCTTTGGTGTTAAACGCACAACCCTTTACGGTGCACTCAAAAGAGCATCGTCATGATTAGCCCGCGCTAGCGCCCATTTACGGACGAATATGCACAGTACCCTTATTGATGGGAGAGGAAGGCGTGTAGGTCGGCCTTGATCAGTACCTCATTCGGCTGACGACTGATCGATTCACCCTTGTGGTGGGGGTAGCCTTGCTCTTCCAACAGAGCGATGATCGCCTGCTCCAGCTTTTCCTCTGTGAATTTACTCATACGGCATCTGCCACCAGTGTCTCAGTATCGGGGACGCGGAGCTGGCCGGAGAGGAGTTTGGGGAGGAGGGTGTCTCGGAGTTTAGAAAGCCCCTTGGATTGTATATTGTTTACTTCTGTTTTATCGAAATAGGTTGTTAGAATAGAATCGAAACCCTCAAGCACAGATTCGGCAGATACTAGAATTGGGAGTTCGTTCAAAACCTTTGTAGTCATACTGGGAACTGCTGACCCGACATTCATTGATGTAAAGTCGAGTCTTTTCAAATGATAGAATGCGTACTTTGGGATGAATTTACTCTTCGGGATTGTGTAGAACATCGTGTCTACTGTCCAAAATTCCTCGTTTAGGTAAATTATATTGCTGAGGGTGCCTTTCCTTGGGATGAGCACAGATTCCCCTTTATAGAGGGAGTTATCGGCATGACGCATTAATCCGCCTGATCCATATACGGGGATGCTTCCATTGTTCAGCTTCTTATGATCCTTGCCGTATTTGACTTCGAGTATATCGCTAAACTTTTTCACCTCCCACCCCCCCGGAATCCACCCCATCTCCTCGCTGAAGACAAAACGGTTGGGGAACTGCTTTTGAATCGCTTCGGGTAGGGGCTTACGCTTGTCACCCAGAGCCTTGCGGATCTCGGCCCGGGCGTGCAGGGGTTCGGGGATGGGGTTGCC
>JAAETJ010000190.1 GCA_024228495.1 bacterium
GCGATGCTTGTATACTGTCAAATCATGACCCAAAAAGCCGCGGCCATGTTGCTGCATATCGCCCCCTCCACACTGTCGGATATGCTGCATCGCTCGGTAATCCGCACCAGGCAAAACCATCGCATCAGAGGCCTGAAAACAATCGGTATTGACGAAATCTCTTACTGTAAAGGCCATAAATACGCCACCATCGTCTATGATCTGAAAAAAGCTCGCGTTGTTTGGGTCGGCAAAGGCAAAGGCCGTAAAACCATCGATCAATTCTTTAACGAAGCGCTCAGTGATTATCAAAAACGCCACATCCGGTGGGCAAGCTGTGATATGAGCCAAGCTTACATCACCGCCATTGAAGATCATTGTCCAAACGTCACCCTGGTGCTGGACCGTTTCCATATTGTCAAAGCGCTCAATGAAGCCGTCGATGAAGTCCGCAAACAACAGTGGCGGCAGGCGGCTGTCGATGAGCGTAAAGCCCTCAAAGGATTACGTTGGTTGCTGTATAAACATTCCTCCAAAAGAAATAGATATGATACGCGCATCCTCAATGCACTCAAAAAAGGCAATCGCCGCATACACCGTGCTTGGGTGCTCAAAGATGAATTTGAACGCTTCTGGGACTATAAGGCAACCTGGGCCGCTGAACGCTTTTTCAAACGTTGGACGACAACCGCGTTAAAATCCAGGCTACAACCGATGCGCGATTTCGTCAAAATGATTCGCAAACACAGCCACCGCATCTTACCCTATGTCGCTAGTAGACTGACCAATGCTGTCGCCGAAGGAGTTAATCGGATTATCAAAATTGTTAAAAATCGTGCCAGTGGATTTCGTCATCTAAATGCCTTCTCCGATATGATCTTTCTGACCGTCGGCGACGTTGATATCCCCGGACAAATTCCATTGCGTTTTCGTACAATATAAATTCTGACTGAAACGCTGCACTGAAA
>JAAETJ010000191.1 GCA_024228495.1 bacterium
GTAAAGCGGAATATGGGCGATTATGAAAACGAGATACCCTGTTTTTTCGTCTAATCTAGACGTTAAAGGAAACATCACCCACTCACGCGATTTAATCGCGTCCATTTCATGTGTCAGAATGAATGCAAGTCCAACGAAGAAGAAAATGTGCTGTTCCATGTTTTATCCTAACTTACTCATCCTGTTATTCCGAATCCCTACAGGGGGTGAATGATATTCCCTTTTGATTCATCTACAAAATGAGGGTCGTGTACCTTAACAATGCGGATAAACCATACAAAATAAAATTGGCCTAAAAAGCGGATCAGGTGGCAAACTTATGCAAACCATCTAAAAGGAGTGCATATGTTCAACCACCTGTTGTTGACTATTGTAATAGGTATCATGTTTATCGGGCAACTGAATGCTTTGGTTCCATTTCTGGGCAGAGGTTGGCTCAAACGGAAGAAAACAACTCGACCTGTCCCCAAGCAGAAACAAGTCAACAAAAAGCAAAAGCAGGTCGCCACACCAACAAAACGTCCGCCTTGTCCGGCTTGTCAGGCTGAACAAGAAACACAAGAGGACGAAAAATCTCCTCCGTCAGAGCCTCCCCCTAACATAAAACAGAGCAAAGGACGCCCCCGGTCTGTGGATACAAGCAGTCATTTTTGCCCCCGTGAAGAGTGTGTCTACAATGGATGGATAGGATTGGGGAACATTCGTGCCAATGGATACCCGAATGGCGGACGCTGGAGGCAGTTGCAATGTACTGCTTGCGGCGGCTACTTCATGGAAACAACCCATACGATTTTTTATGGCAAGAAGACAGCGGCAGAAACAATTTGGCAAGCGTTGAAAGCGTTGGCTGAAGGATTAGACATCCGAGCCACAGCTCGCGTGTTCGCCGTAGACCCTAATACAATAGAAACATGGCTCAAACAAGCAGCCGAACATATGGAAGCGGTCTCCGCTTTTCTCATTCATGATTTAGAGTTGACCCAGGTGCAGGTGGATGAATTATGGGCATTATTAGGGCGACGCGACCACAATGAAGGAGGAGAAAAGCAGCGAGGAAAACGTTGGGTATGGGCGGGAATAGACCCAGAAAGCAAATTGATGTTGGGCTATGTCATCGGCGACCGTTCGCAAGCGTGCGCCCAATGGCTCATTCACGCCATCGTCACTTTACTAGCTCCAGGCTGCATACCCGTTTTCTTCAGCGACGGCTGGAGCGCCTACGGGACTGCCTTGTTGACCCACTTTGGTCATTGGGTAAAGACGCCACGTCGTCACAAAAGGGGGGCTACACCCAAACCCCGTTGGCTTCCGCTGCCTGAGTTACAATATGCCCAAGTGGTCAAAAAGCGGGAAAAAGGACGGGTTGTCAGTGTTAGCCATAAGGTCATCTACGGCAGCATGGAAGTAATTAAGAGTATGCTGGAGAGCAGTGTGGGGAAGGTCATCAATACCGCTTTCATTGAGCGACTGAATTTAACCTTGCGCCAGCATGTGCCTGCCTTAGGACGTAAAACGGTGGGTTTAGCCAAGGGGGAACCAGGCTTGTCTCGTCAACTCACATTGGCGCAAGCATATTACAATTTCTGCTTGCCCCATTTGGGGTTACGGATTCCATTGCCGGAACCAATACCAACCAAAGGGTGCGGTTCGCCGAAAGTATGGCAATATCGCACGCCGGCAATGACTGCGGGCGTTACCAACCATATTTGCCCGTTAGAGGAATTGCTCTTATTTAGACTGCCTCCTTGGCGACAACCGGTTGCGGTTGCTGCCTAACCGCCTCATTGGGCGGATGTTGACGGTTGCCTGAAACAGGCAACCGAGGCAACATCTTGGCTTTTTAGGAGAACTTGTGCCTTGTTTTAGGGTCTTTTCAAGCAAAACGGGAAAATTTGGTTTCTGCTACGCTTGTTTTTGCTTTTGTGACTTATCCGCAGTATCGAGGTATACGACCAAACAAAGGAAACTACGTGAGAAATATCCCGGTTATCCAGAAGGATATTGGAAAAGCAAAGGGATGGGCATTGGAATTGCGCTTGGTGCTGGAATCGGTATAGCTATGGATAGTATTCCTATCGGAGTTGGGATTGGCGTGGCTATTGGTGCGGCTATTGGTTCAAGATTAGAAAAGCAACACGAAGATGATATTCGACCGATGGTGGATGAAGAAAAAGTGTTACAGAGACAATCCCTCATGCTTAGCATTGGTACATTCCTTGTGGGAGTTGTCGTATTTGTAATCACATATTTTACGACAAGATAATTGATTGTAGCGAAGCTCAGGTGGGACAGGCGTTAGCCATTGTTGGCTAATGTTCGGGATACGGTAGAAAATATGTCAGATTGGCCACCTTTTCAATAAAAAGGTGTTTTGCTCTGTTTTTTTACACCAATACTGCAAGAGTAGCCTACCCTTTTTATTGTAGTATTACTGGAAAATAAACCTTTGTTTCTTTTGTTATACGCCAGTTCTCTCTGGGAATCGCTCATGTGGCACAAAAAAAGACGTATCCCGAATATGGGCCATATGCCCAGCAAGTCCCTCCCCAGCAAGCGGATGCGATTGCCGATGGCGCGTTGGCTCATGTTCCCGTTTGTCAACTTCTTGTTCTTTCGGCTCCCCCGGAGTAGGGGGGTCTCTTCGCTGCGTAGGTACGGCTGATACTCTTCAAGCGCCGCGATAATATCTAGCGACAACTGCAATGTGTCTGTGGTGTCTGTTTTTTTGCGATACACGGTCACACGGCCGTCTACAAAATCTTCACACTTTAGCCCCGCCACCTCACTGGCCCGCAATCCCAGATCGAGAAAAAGCGCCAACAGCAACCGATCCCGAATACCCTGCGGCGTGTCGGCGTGTTCTCGCTTGAGTTGTCGCACCTGTGCATCCGTCAACACCACCGCCTCCGCCTTCTTGTGCCCGACGCGGGTTTGCTCCCGCCGTTCATCTACGCGCTTGCCTTCGGTACGGCCGTATCCCCGCACCTCACGCATCAACGCATGTTCCCCAACTGGGATGACGCCCGCCTTCGTCGCCAGGCGCAAATAAACCTTGAGGGAGGAAAGTCGCTGGTTCACCGTCGCCACACTGTAGCCTTCATTGAGCAGCCACTTCACAAACCCTTCCACCAATCCCCATGTCGTTCCCGTCCATGCTGCTGGTTCAGACTTGCAGTAGAAGGCGGCGCTGACGATAAGCGGCGATGTGCTGATCGCTTCGGCGTACTGCTGGATTTCGATACGGCCGTTGTCATCAAAAGAATCTGTAACCCAGGAAACGGCCGTATCCACCAACGTCCGTGCTGCGCCAACTTGCCCCAAATAGCGCACCCAGGCCACAAGCCCGGCGCGATGCGTCGCAATCGTGTTCTTGCTGCGTCGCAGATGGTAATCATGAAAGACATGATGTTGCGCCGCTTCATTAGCGATTTGGCCGATGAGTGCCAACTCATTTTCAGTTTCAGTCGTAACAATTGCTTGTTCATCCATGAGTTCCATTTTAGCCTAATTTCGCAATAAATACTAATAGGGTTACAATATTGGTATCTATTTCAAACACAAAAAAGCCGAAATTCCTGTTGTCGAATAACGGGTTAAACTGCCCCACTAGATTGGAAAGTGCGGAAGAACCACTTTTATTCTATTGAAAACAGACTTCGCCAACAAAGTCCATTTCACTTGTCAAAAACATAACAATGTATTAGCCTTA
>JAAETJ010000192.1 GCA_024228495.1 bacterium
GACCGCCTGTTCGACAGCTGCAAAGCGGTTTCCCTGGATGTCGGAATGGACAGGGATGGAATACTTGATGCCCTGACCCGCACTGCAGCAGCAAATAATATGAGCCATGACGTACATTGCCGTTTGATGGTGACACGGGGCAATAAATCCAAACCGTTCCAGCACCCTGCCCTGTCAAAATCCGGCCCGACAATTGTCATTATCATGGAACATTCAAAACCGGCCGAACATCTGCAATCGAAAGGTATATGTCTGGCAACTGTGCCTCAAATTCGTGGCCTGCCAATGTCACAGGACGCAAAATTCAATTCCCATTCGAAACTGAATTGTGTCATTGCCTGCCTGCAGGCAGAGCAAGCCGGGGCAGATGAGGGACTGATGCTTGATCCGCATGGATTTGTTAATACGACCAATGCCTGCAACTTCTTCATTGTTCGCAAAGGCGAGGTCTGGACCTCGAGCGGTGATTACTGCATGAAAGGGGTTACCCGGCAGAAAGTCATCGATTTGTGCCGTGCCAACGATATTCGTGTTTATGAAAAAAATTATTCACTGTATGAAGCCTACGGGGCCGAGGAAGCGTTTTTGACAGGTACTTTTGGCGCACAAACACCGGTTTTTGAAATTGATGGCAAACCCATCGGCAATCAAAATGGCGCCGGACCTGTAACGCGAAGATTGCAGAAATTGTACAAGGATCTGATTGCCTCGTTAGTCTAGCCACCTGGAGGTGATCTCGCGGTAAACAAAAACGCACTGGGCGCAGTTAATATGTCTGTAAGGTGTCGGAGTTCACTCTTGGATCGACTACGGGTCTTCCCTTGTCGTCAGAATGCTGGAGGCGCTGTTCTGGCCCTTTAATGTTTCCTTGGCCACAAGCTCAGTTGAGACCTCCAGGAGATTGGCAAACTCCTGGGAAAATAAAATCTGCTTGTCGAATTTGCTGCACAGACCCTCAATGCGGGCCGCAATATTCACCGCTTGTCCAAGCACTGTAAAGTCGATGCGAGTCAATGATCCAATGTTGCCATAGAGCACCTCGCCGACGTGCATTCCTATTCCGAAACGCAGATCGAGCGGCGGATCCGTCTCGCGCGCTGTCTGCAAGGCCTGCCGCCCAGCGCTCAAGGCGTTCTCACACACCTGCCCCGAGCTCAAACTTTCTCCTTCTGGAAAAATGGCCAGAACGCCATCGCCAACAAATTTCAGAATTTCACCTTCATTGGTTTCTACGGCTCCTGCAATTATCTCGAAGTATCTGTTGGCGAGCGCCAATGCGGCCTCCGATCCAAGCCGATTGTTGAGACCAGTCCAATCCCTGATGTCACTAACCAGGATGGCCGCATTAATCTTCTCGATATGACCTCTGGTGATCTGGCCCGCCAGCACACGCTGACCAGTTCGTGCGCCCAGATATGCTTTGGCAACTGCGCGCGATACCTGCTTGAGATTGAGTACCTCTACGATCGGTGTCAACACGGAAGCGATTTTGGTAAAATGCTTTAAATCAATGTCCGCGAAGCCTTTTACAAAGTCCGTTGCAATAACCAGGATTGCCACCTCCCCATCCGAAAACTTCA
>JAAETJ010000193.1 GCA_024228495.1 bacterium
AGCGCGGGCGCCGTCTGGATAGTAGACCCAGGACCCGCCGCGGAACGCACGCACCTTTACTCCACCATGTCCGGTCTGCTCTGGCTCCTCATATTCATTCAGGCACCACTCCCAGACATTCCCGCAGAGATCATGCACACCAGGGTCGGTGACATCCCCCTGGTACAACCCGACGGCACTGGTACGCCCCAGATAAGTGCCGCCTTCTATATCTGATTCATCAAGATTTGCCCTTCCGGTTTCGTAGTGGTCAGACCCCCAGGGATAGGCCTTACCGTGGTCGCCACGGGCGGCACGTTCCCACTGCTGCTCTGTGGGCAGACGGATCTTTTCTCCCAGACGTTCAGAGGCCCAGGCGCAAAAGGCCATGGCCTCAAACCAGTCGACAGTTTCTCTGGGGTGGTTGGGGAGAGGCCACTTGGCCTCATCTGGTTTCTCTGGCTCTGCAGCCAGCTTCCTCCACCATTTGGCATTGTTGTAGCCGTCAGGATCATCCAGAAAGGCCTGGAACTGGGCGTGGGTCACCGGATAGCGGGCCAGGGAGAAGGCGGCGACACCGATCTCCCCTGCTTCCTGGTAGTGGAAACGGCAGGCGGGGTGTTTGAGCCACTCAAAATCAGGTAACAGCAGCTTGCTCTTGGGGTCGAGCTTGCAACCCAAACCGGGGCGGGGGTCTCCTAAGCCGGCCAGAGCCCTACCCAGTGCTGCTCTCATCTTTGGCGTGCCGTAAACGGGGTTGAAAGCGGTAACAAGATCAGCCAGGGTTTCATTGGCAGGTTGTTTTTCAAATACGGATTGGTCTGGCATCTCCCCTTCACAGGTGGTGGCAAAGAGGTGGGCCAGGGCGCGGCCAGCCTCGTCCCGAAGAGACTCATCTGCTTTGAATCCACTGCTATCTGCCAGCAGATCACCCAGGCGTTCCACCAACCCTTCAGAGTGTTCCGCAATCACACTCTTTTCCATGGAGACTGTTTGTGACTGGTAACGTTCAACACCCGCCATAGGGCGACCGGCGAGAATGGCGATCTCCGCCATCAGTGCCGCCACTTCGGCACGTTGGCTATCCTCCCGGATCTCGGTCAAGTAACTTTCGAGCATACCCTCGGCCTCGGAGAGCGCGCCGTCACGCATCATGGTGCGCACTTCCCGTAAAACCGGCTGCAAATCAGTGGCGGCTTTGGGCACAGCTGTTGCCGCTTCCTTCCTGTTTTTAACTGCTCTTTTCTTTGCTGTTTTGGTTGGGGGTTTCTTCTTTGTCGCCCTCTTTACTTTTGGTTCTATCTCTTCCGTTTCTATGCTGTCAGGCGCTACCTTTTCAGTGGCGGGTTTGGGCACAGCTGTCGCCGCTTCGCTCCTGTTTTTTACTGCTCTTTTCTCTGCTGTTTTGGTTGGGCTTTTCTTCTTTGTCGCCCTCTTTGCTTTTGGTTTTACCTGTTCCGTTTCTGTGCTGTCAGGCGCTGCCTTTGTTGTCTGTTCCTGTTGCAACAGTTCGTATCCAAAGTTGAGGAAGGTGCTAACCTCGTGTTTGAACTTGAATTTTCTTACCAGGGATTGACCACCCTCCCCGGCCCCTTTAGCAATCGGTGGATTCAGGCATTCACGGAACAGTTTTTGTAATCCCTCATCGGTTTCCCACTGATTGTCTTTATCTGAAGGCTCCGCATCTCTCTCCTGCTCTTCCAACAACTGTTGTTGCAGGCTGAAAAAATACGCCTCCGGATCCTCTTGACTGCGGCAATACGGGAGCAGTTGGGGTGATTGCAGATCCACCAAGAGCATGAATACCACCCTGGGGGCATCCAGGGATGGGGATTCGGCAATGTTTTCGCTGACCTTAAGGTTGGCCTGCGCCTTGTCCCACTCGATGACGAACCGGTTCACAAACCGTTTTACATCACGCAGATTGAATTTGCAGGCACGCCGCATCAGTGGATACCAGCGCTCGGTCTGAGGCAGCTGATCGGCCAGACGGCTGTCATCGAGGCATTTGGCTACATATTTGTGAAAGGCTTTGGGGGCTACGTGCGGAACATTGAATGGGATCTGGATGATCTTGGCCAAATAGCGGTGCCCCCACTCTCCCGACTTATCTTCTCCATTGTTGTCGTCGACTCCATTTTCAGCTCGGTAGAGCTTTTCCAAGGTAACCGCCAACTCCTCCTGCGCCACTCCCATGATGGTTACCACCCCGGGATGGTCCAGTACCAGTTTCATCGCCTCCAGCACGGCAGCGGCCGGATCGGCAGTGCAGCGATCCAGGTCATCCACAAACAGGACCAGCAGCCGCTTGGGACTCGGTTGACTCTTTTTAAACCACTGAAAAAACCCTGACCGGCTCTCGTTTTTCTTCGGTTGCAGGGTTTCAAACAAACCCTTAAGGGTGGTTTCAAATTGATGCAGATGGGCCGGGTTCCATGGCTCTTTGCTGATGGTCTCAACCAGTTCGCCGCCCCATTTGCCAAGCCAATGAATCCACAACTGTTTGGCAGCAAATTTTTTTAGGGCGGGCTTTTTACGATTAAGTTCCTTGAGTAGATCATCGTTGGCCTGAATTTCATTCACCAGGGTGAGGGCCAGTCCGCGCCACGCCTCTTCGCGGGTGTGGTATTTCCAGGGGTTGAACCAGACAGTGATTACCGTAGGGTCACGCTCGCCCTGTTCATCCAATTCCAGGCGCCGACGCAACAGCTTCATTAGGGATGATTTTCCCTGGCCCCAATCGGCAAATACGCCCACAGTAAACGGGGTATTTTCACGGGAGTCGCGGATGCGCCGTGCAAAGGGCTCTACAAAACGTTGAAACCCCAGGATATCCATCTCACGAAGCTGTTCCAGGGTGGCTGCATCGTTTGGATCAACAGGATTATCGCCAATTATGGCGAACCCCCTGGTTGCGCTCTCTTCTGCCATGCAATTGTCCCGTTCAGGTTCCTTCTGGATCCGTCCATTATGCTGAAAGGATTTAAGAAATGATAGAAGGCAAACAAAAGGTAGTCACTGAAACTCAGGTATAATTTCACTCTATTTTGACGGCATTCACTTCCCCGTCTGCTGGTCGTGCTTCTCTGGAGGTGGACTAACATTTGGCACTGATGGTCGGCAGGGGACACATCTATTTTCCAGCTGCTATGTTCACTTTGTGGGGTGGAGAGCTGACGCCACTGGGACTAATTTGACGTCAGCTCTTTGTTTAGGTTTTTTGCCAGATGATATTGAGGTTATTTTTGTAAATTGGCAGTTAACACCCTGATTTTTACAACTTGGATCTATCTCAAATGGCCTCTATCAATCTCCTGCTCTTTTGGCGGCTCTGCCTTTTCAACAGCACCCAGTTCATTCACTTTTGCAAAATCACCTATCGAAAGATCTTCCCTCAACAACTCAATCTGTTGAGGATTCATTTCATGCAGCGAATGGGCCGATATCGCATTGTCACTTAACTGAGTATAGATGTGAGTATCATCAATCCTGGCCACTTCCCCTTGATAGTCCCGGCCCGGCACAGCTTTCCACACATCACAATCCATCTCTTTGCCAACAGCTGTGTACAAGCTACTGGTTAACTGCTCGCGTATGGCCGAAGAGGATTGATCATGCCGATCGGATACTGCATCAAAATCCATACTGACCGCGCGCCACTCGGTCGGTGATACCTCTCCCATCAAATCACTAAAATTGATGTCCATATCCGTGAGCGTTTCTAAAGCGGCTTCCAGCTGACTAATACTGGTACTGTCCAACGCCTCTGTGATTTCTAATCGATCAAGCGGATCATTGTGCTCCATAATTTCTGAGATTTTTTCTTCTAACGTCTCTATCTCTTCGTCTGTAAATGTATTCAGTGCTAAATCCATATCCTTATCTCCATGGTCTAGTTTATCGGTACGGTTCCATCCGGTAGGCAATGATGACCCTACAGAGACCAGTTCGTAGCGTGTGCCCCGCCCTGTTCCCGATTGCGCCACAGCCCCCTTCTCCAGCAAATCAGTCAAATCACGAAAGGCCGTACCACGGCCACATTTGGTGATAGCTTGATATTTTTTAGTGGTTAGACCACCTTCAAAACCCTTAGAGCCTTCAGCAAATACACGGGCAATGGCTTTTTCTTGTCGCTCGTTCAATTGGTCACTGAATTTATCGAAGTAGCGCGTCTTACCTACGATAAATTCAATTTCATTCCTGGTCAGCTCTTGGGCTTTTCCGACCACATCAACAAAGAAGTCGAGCCACTTATTAGCATCCAACCCCTCCCCTCTTCCTGATTCCTCAAGCAGCTCGTAATACTCTTTCTTCTGCTGCTCTATGGAAGTAGACAAGCAAGCCAGCGCAGGGAAGCCATCCGACTGTGACAAGGCATGATCAACAATAGCCCGCCCTACCCTGCCGTTGCCGTCTTCAAAGGGATGTATATGCTCAAACCGAGCATGAGCTAATCCAGCCCGTACAGCCCCCGATATTGACTCCACCCCATCAATGGGCGCAGTACTGTTGTACCAGTCGATAAAGCTCTCCATTTCGAACGACACGCGGGCAGAGGGAGGGGCTTCATAGTGAACTTGCTCATAGCCAATGGCTCCAGAGACGATTTGCATAGGCGATTCATGGTCTCTGTAATCCCCAATCTTGGGTGAATGTAAGAAACCTTCCTGAACCACCATGCTCTGCCAATTACACAAC
>JAAETJ010000194.1 GCA_024228495.1 bacterium
CCCATGTAATCAAGCGTACCTCCCTGCAAAAAAAACGCCTCTTGCAATCCGGTTGAAATATCCAAGACTGCATCCTGGTTGAAGGAAGGCGCAGAAGAGTTTCCTCCACCGCCAGCGAGTGGAACCAGACCATAATGCCCCTTGACCTGACGCAGGGCCATGTCGGCCATCAAATCTGGAATCGCGTTACCCAGGGTTCCCGTGGCGGGCTCCATGAATGAATTCTCCGATGAACCGTGGCAAAAAGATCCCTTCTTCACAAGCTGCGACAGCGTTATTCCAGCAAAGTCCGTGGCAAGACAATGCGTCATGCTGCCGGCGATCGTGAAAGGACCAGAACCTCCTCCAATCGAGATGGTTCCCGATGTAACCGGGACTCCGCATTCTGCTCCCAGGATAATCTGATCACTATGGGTCTTGGCGAAATAAAGGGGAAGTGGCGTGACGACTTGAGTGAAGTATGGCTTTTCAGCAAGCTTGTCCATCCCACCACGAATCGCTGCGGCCATCTCGATGGCCGCTTCAAATGCAATACTATTTTCGCACAAGTACTCGAGGGGTTTGGTCGTGTTTTCGGCTAAGGCTATGAACTCTCCGATCTCGCCATGAAGGGTCGAGTTCGGAACATCTTTAACTGTGGTGCAAACACCATCAATATTCGGGAGCGCATCGGCAACGCGTGTATTGGTGGCGAGATCATCATATGTGCTGTCTCGTCTCGCACCTGTTTTGAGGTCGAATACTTGGATACAAGTCATGCCCGCGATAAACGACGTAACGCCTTCTTTGGTCTCAATATAGTCGGTGGCGTCACGATTCCAGACCTTGGTGCTCTTTGAAACTGTATCGAGGCATTC
>JAAETJ010000195.1 GCA_024228495.1 bacterium
AATCGGGCTAACAGGCATTCGGTTGTCGCTGTCGTTCATTGAACGATTGTAAAACTACTTACAAAACAATCTAAGGAAACACCGGCTGACGACTTGATCTACTCATCATAACGCCAGTGCTTTTGAGTGCCCTATCCCCAGAAAAAAGAAAAAATCAACCCCTTCACAGACACCTTTTTTCCTCGCCTCTCCTACAGAAAATCAATCCTAAACCACCCTGTTTTTAGCGACCCCGCTCTTGATTTTTTTCCTCAAAAATAAAGAAACAAATTACCCGTTATTCGTGAACCAATCACTCGCAAAAAAGAAAGTCTTTATTGATTCAACGCTCGCCAAAAAACATCACCCATCTCCCCCATAAAAGAAAATAATTACTCAAGGAAACGAGATCAATTTATTCGCCTCCGCCCCCCCACTTTCTCCGTCCACTCCCTGGACCTTTGACACACAGACAACCGATTGGCGGCTGTGGCTAGCGCGTTCCCTACGCGCAGGGAAGGGTCTGGAATCGGTTCAGCAGGGAAGTACGCGGGGGCTGGCGCGGTCCGGCAGGCTATGGCGGTCTGGGAAACGCTCTCGTGTTGGGCCAGGAGAGCAAAAGATGGGCCGTCCAGCCCCGGCAGTGCCCCACTCGCCGCAAGTCTTAAAAAACTGGAACACTGCCGAGAGTGCCAGTGTACCGGCCGTATTTCTTGTTTCAAGGAGGGGCTGGGCGTTATCCGGTAACTATTCATCCTCCTCAAACCCTGGGATCGGCTCCCCGGCCCGCTCCCAGGCTTCCAGCAAGCACTGGCTCAGGGCCTGCGTCTTCGAGCAGCCCCAATGCTCGGCCAGATAGCCCAGCTTATTCCCGACATCCTCGGGCAGGCACAGGTCGATCCGGATCAGCCGCCCG
>JAAETJ010000196.1 GCA_024228495.1 bacterium
ACAGATTTTCGACGCTACCTTGAAAGCTATAGAGCGGCTGTGCGTTTTGGGGATTAGTCTAATTGGTAGGACAACGGACTCTGACTCCGTCGGTCCAGGTTCGAGTCCTGGATCCCCAGCCACTATAAATCAAGGGCTTAGCTAAATTTCACGCTGTTGATAAATTGCTTTGGGTAGCGCATGGGTAACAAAGTGGTCAGCGCTTGGATGGTACCCTATGAGAAGGTGTGATCTTTCTTCGTAAGTTCGGCTGCACTTTCTACCGGATATCTGACGGTTTTCTCGTTCTCTCCCCGGACTTCGCCCATTACAATGCCCCTACCAACACCAAAGTAAGGGGTAAAAGGCAAGCCCATATCCTGAAAAATGGCTATAAATCAAGTTATTGATAGTGCCGCCCCCCGCCGGGCTGATGTCCGGCTTCAATCCCTCGAACCGGAATTATGTAGCAAGCGCACCAAACACGCGATGCATTTGCCACTGTATGGACCAATGTTCATACTATGTTCGATTGTATAAGTATAGCAATCAGCATGAGTGGGACGATGGCACAGCATTTTTTATTATCGGCACGGGCTCGTACATTGAGCCTCAAAAGTATTTTCAGGATGGATGAAGATCAGGCCTATGAGGCCTTTTGCAATATCCGCTGGCATGAGACAGGCGGTAGGCCTGTTTGCCTCCGCTGCAGCTGTATGGAGAGCTATAATATTAGCACTCGCCGCAAGCACAAATGCAAGGCTTGCCATCATCAGTTTTCGGTTACCTCCAGCTCTATATTTGCCAGCCGCAAAATGGAATTTGTCGATCTGCTGGCGGCGATCTGTATTTTTGTGGGTGCTGTAAAGGGGATATCTTCTTTGCAGCTTGCCCGCGATCTTGACTGCCAGTACAAAACGGCCTTTGCCGAACGCGACCTGCGTATGATGAAGGTCAGGCAGAAAATATCCGGCGGATTTCGAACCATGAATGGTGCCCAAAACTTCGCCACCCTCCGCTCCTTCATATCCTCCGCTAGAAAACAGGGCCTCAATATCCTCAAAGCTCTGCAAAATCCGGAAATGCTGGCTGTTTAAGCTGGGGAGTTACTAATTTAGAAAAAGAATTATTCGGCTCACTCTGCCTCGATCTGATCCCTATTTGGATTTGGCCAGTAAATCAGACTTGCCCAATGTCGCGTTGAACCCGGCAGTTTCAATCATTTTGCACGGGCGTGCAAGCGTCAGGCCGGTGCCACGGTCAAGTTCCAGAACTGTGCACAAATTCTCATCAAGCGGTACCGCCCGATCCGACTTGCCCGTCATGTTTATTGGCAATCTGCCAACTGCTGTGCCGGATATGAATTTTGCAGCGCCTTCGGGAACTATTTTTATATTTTCTGGCCGCGTGATGCTGACACCATCAGACGCCCTGCCGGCAATCGTTTGCACGCTATTTTGGGAAACGCCACTGGCCAGATCAGAGAAATTTGAGCCTAGCCAGCCACTTGCCAATCCCACCGCACAGCTGATCCCGATTGTTGCCCACCGCCAGATATTGTCACGCAGCTTCTTGGTCTTGAACGCCAAATCAGCAGCCTCATTCTCAATATTGCCAAGATCAAATCCCCCAGAAGCAGTGGGTTCATAATGTCTGGCTGGCGCTGACATATTTGATTGCGCGTTCGGGAATGTCGAACTGATTTTCATGGCCGGTCTAACGGGTGCAGGGCGCGCGGTTTTAGGTGTACCAAAACGAAGAGCTCTACGTTTGGGTGATGGTTCTTGAGTAGAAGGCATATTCTTTATTGATACGCGAACCGGAGCGACTGGCACCTCTGGAGGCACAGTAACTGGTTCGGGAGCTACATAATGGGGTGAAACCGCTGGCGCCGAGGACAATGCTGCTTCAATGGAATCGGCGGTGGGTATGAATTCTGATGGGGACTGTGCTTCATGAGCTGCCCCATTAGTTGGCGTTGGTTCTGGCATCGGATGCATGGTTTGCAAAGTGTCGGCAGCACGCGCCAAACGCAGGTCGGCATGGGACCTCATTGAAAGCTGTGTCGCGGCAGGAATGTCCTGCATTTTTTTAATCGCTTCTTCAAGCGACCGCTTCAATCCGTCCACTGGTCTGTCCCCATTGGGCATATATGCTGATTCACGCTGACTATTATAATATTTATTGTGCCTTGAGCTTATCCAAAAAGCAAGTAAACCTGGTTCCTTGCTGGATAGCGCGGTCGCCTCGCACACAGAATATTTGTGCAAATATTAACTGTTAATCCAGCAAGGAGACGGGTGCAATGTGGCTTATAAGCCATTGAGGAAGCGCCGCTTTACCCATACCACAGCCTCCCATGAGGCGTGGATTATAGATTTTTACAAAATCGGGATCGTTCACGTTATCGGCATAAACAGCGCCACAAAAATCGGACGTGCAGCGCTCGCGCAGATAGGTTTCCGTCGTGGATAAAAAGTCCTTCATCTCGTCAGCTGAAAATGGCTTTGCCGGGGGGGCTCCCTCGTTGGGCGCATAGACATACCATTCTTGCGGGCTGCTCGACAGGGCTACCCACAGGGTCTCAAACTGTGGCCAGCGCAAAATGCCAGAAAACCGTCCATTAGCTTTGCTCTTGTAGTCGATCACGTGATCATCCATTAATCAAACTCCATTTCCGCAAAAACTACCATGGCATTTCGTTTAGCGATGGTGTCGAAAACCTTTAAATGAAAAACCATCAATCTCCCTCAAACTCGACTAGCGTGTGCACTTCAACGCCCGCTTGTTCAAGCTTGGCTTTTCCGTCCAAATCTGGCAAATCGACAACGAAACAAGAGGCAACTACGTCCGCGCCCGTATCTTGCAGTAAAGCAAGCGCTGCCAATGCCGTGCCACCCGTAGCAATCAAATCATCAATCAGCAGCACTTTTTCTCCATGTGCCAACGCATCTTTGTGGATTTCTACGGCATCCTCACCATATTCCAGCTGATAAGTGCGCTGTAAAGTTTCCCCGGGCAGTTTACCTTTTTTGCGGATGGGAATAAATCCAAGCCCCAACTCATGGGCAATCGCCCCCCCCAGAATGAAGCCCCGCGCCTCAATGCCCACCACATAATCAATGCGGGTGCGCAAAAACGGCCAGACCATTTCGTCAATCGAGGCGCGAAGTGCCAGAGGGTCAGCAATCAATGTTGTGATATCGCGAAACAAAATGCCCGGCTTTGGATAATCGGGAATGGTGCGAATATATTTTTTGAGATCAAATCCGTTTCGAAGCTCCATACTAACCTCTTTCCTGGTTGAGAACCCGGCCGGCGACCGCGTCTAGTTTTTGTAACAGCGTGGAGTCTCGTGCATGCGGGGCGGTGATGATCGCCGTCTCGAGCACGCAGTCAGATCCAAGGGGACATGGTTCATGCTCTCGCGGAAAATCACCAGCAAGCCTTGCCACCAGCTTTTGTGCCTTGGCGGAATTATCCATCACGGTTTTAATGATCAGCTCGATATCGACGTCGCGATGATCTTGATGCCAGCAATCATAGTCGGTGACCATCGCGACAGATGCGTAACAAATTTCTGCTTCGCGGGCCAGCTTGGCCTCTGGCATATTGGTCATGCCAATAACATCACAGCCCCAGGAGCGATACATCAAGCTCTCGGCGCGGGTGGAAAATTGCGGGCCTTCCATTGCCAGATAGGTGCCACCTTTTACATAAGGGATATCTTGCGCAATGGCGGCTTTTTCGATGCGGTCGACAAGCAAGGGGCTGACAGGATCTGCCATGGGTACATGCGCCACGCAGCCAGTGCTAAAAAAACTTTTATGGCGCGCGATGGTGCGATCGATAAACTGGTCGACCAGTACAAAGGTACCCGGTGGTAGCTCTTCTTTAAACGAGCCACAGGCAGAAACCGACACAAGGTCGGTGACCCCAGCCCGCTTCAAGGCATCTATATTGGCGCGATAATTAATCTCACTGGGCGGAATGCGGTGGCCCCGACCATGCCGCGGCAGGAAAACCATTTCCAGTGTTCCAAGCTGACCAAATAACAACTCGTCGGAGGGTGCGCCCCACGGCGTGTCTATTTGTTCACTGCGCCGATTTTCCAACCCTGGCAGATCATATAGACCCGATCCGCCAATAATACCCAACACCGCCTTTATCATAAAGTCTCCAATCATAAGGTTCACTTCTTCTCGTTCCCAAGCTCTGCTTGGAAACGCGGACTTGAGCGCCTCCGCGTCTTTTTCGCACCATCATACAACCTAGCCAACACTTTTCTATAACCGCTGAGCGATCAAACGGACGCCCCAAGGCAAAGCACAGAAACGAGGGCACAACCCAAGCATCATCGCTCGCACCATGCCAGCAAATGAACCAAAGAAAAAGGGCATCCGGTTCCCCGAACACCCTTTTTTTCGTCTATGTCAATTGAGACTTAAACTAATGTTTGACGCCAGCCCATATGGTGCGTTTGACGGCATACATCAGACCCGACAGAATGATCAGATAGATCAGCACTTTCAAGCCAAGGTTTTTGCGAGCATTCAAATGAGGCTCTGACGCCCACATCAAAAAAGCCGAGACATCTCTGGACTTTGCATCCAGCTCCTTGTTGGCTTCCTTGTCGGCATCCGCTCCCGTTTCGAAGGTACCAAGTGGGGCTGCCATAGAAATGGCATTACCGGGAAACACATGATTGAAACTCTTGTCACCAACGTCAACACCGGCGGGTGCCTCATCAGCATAAGTGGTCATCAATGCATAGATATAATCGGCACCACCTTCTTGATATTGTGTGGCAATGTCCTTTAGCGTTCCGCCAATCCATCCGGCATATTCCATCAGGCCGTAAAACGGCGCTGCATACCAGGCGCTTGCTTCTGAATTGTCAGCTGCATGGGGAATGCCGCGCGCTTTTGCCATAACAGACAGGTCAGGTGGCAAAGCACCGCCATTGGCCGCCATTGCCGCTTTGTCATTGGCATATGGCGAAAGCATGCGATCCGTGAAGAGGGCTTTACGCATCAAGCGAGAGCCGTCTTCATCACTATGGGTCAGGCCTTCATCGTTAGGCTCTGCAGGCACTTCCTTCTCGGCAAGGAGGGCTTTTAGCTCATCTTTGGTGAACTCGGGTCCCCCTTCTTCCATCAGATTGCGCCAAGACAGAAGGTTCATGCCATGGCAGGCTGAACAAACTTCACTATAGACGGTAAATCCGCGTTTCAGTTGCGCCTTGTCATAGCTACCAAGCAAGCCACTGAACGACCAGTTCTGGCGTTCAACATGAGATTTATCATGATGTTCCCCAGCTTTATCAGCCGCGCCGGCCATGCCGATCCCACCAAAAACGGTCAGGACAACGGCAAATGATGCAAGTGTACGTTTAATAGACATTTGTTTATTCCTTTTCCTGACTAATGGTTGTTGAGCACGGCATCGGTGATACTACCCGGCATCCGCCGGTTGGTCGTCTCCATTTTGGAGAGCAACGGCACAATCACCAGGAAGTAGATGAACCAGTATGCTGTCAAAATTCTTGATGCGGTGACATACCACCCCTCCGCCGGTTTGGCGCCAAGGAAGCCAAGCAGCATGGCAACAATCACAAACAACCAGAAGAAAAGCCGAGCCTTGGGCCGATATCGTAGCGAACGGATCGGATTACGATCCAGCCACGGCAGAACAGCCACAACCATGATCGCACCAAACATGGCGATCACACCGCCCAGCTTGTCGGGAATAGCCCGCAACACAGCATAAAAGGGCAAGAAATACCATTCAGGCACAATATGCGCCGGTGTTACCACCGGATTGGCACGGATGAAGTTATCGGGATGGCCCATATAATTGCCCATATAGAACACGAAGAACGCGTAGATCGTCAGGAAGACGACCGACATATACATATCCTTCATCGTGAAATAGGGATGGAACGGCAGGGTATCATCCGAAGATTTGACCGACAATCCTTCTGGATTATTACTGCCAACCACATGCAAGGCCCAGACGTGAATGAACACGAAGGCTACCAGCAACATGGGCACCAGATAATGCAGTGAATAGAAACGATTGAGCGTTGGCTGTGAAACCGCATAAGCACCCCACAGGAACTGGGTGATACTATCCCCCACAATCGGAATGGCGCTAAACAGGTTGGTAATCACCGTGGCGCCCCAGAAGCTCATCTGTCCCCAAGGGAGCACATAGCCCATGAAAGCGGCGGCCATCATCATGATGTAGATGACCACACCAACCAGCCACAAAATCTCGCGTGGAGCCTTGTAAGAACCATAATACATACCGCGCAGGATATGGATATATACCGCGATGAAGAAGAACGAGGCCCCATTGGAATGCATGTTGCGCAGCAACCAGCCCCAGTTCACATCACGCATGATATGTTCGACACTGTTAAAGGCCATATCCGCATGTGGGATATAGTGCATGGCCAAGATAATACCGGTGATCAACTGAATGATCAAAAAGAAGAATAGAACCATTCCCATGGTCCACCAGTAATTAAGATTACGTGGCGTTGGAAAAACGATAAACTGGTCGCTCACCATACGAGCGACAGGCAGTCTTTCATCGAACCATTTGGCAATATCCCATTTTGGTTCGTAATTGGATTCGTGGTGCCCCATGGGCTCTCCCCCCCTTCCATAAACTATGTTTATTTCAAATCTCTTGTATTCATACCGCTCAATTCCATCTACCTGGACAGGCTTTGAACTAACCGATTTTGACTTTGGTATCACTCAGGAACGAATATTCAGGCACTTCCAGATTGAGCGGTGCCGGTCCTTTGCGAATACGACCTGATGTATCGTAATGTGATCCATGGCACGGACAGAACCAGCCATTATAGTCACCTTTGACATCACCAGATTTTTGACCATTTGGTACACAACCCAGGTGGGTACAAATGCCGACCATGATCAGCCATTCGGGTTTTTTTGTCCGTTCGCTATCCTTTTGCGGATCTTTAAGACCACTGACATCAACTTTACCAGCATCCTCGATCTCAGGCGCTCCGCGATGGCGGATAAAAACCGGCTTGCCCCGCCACAAAACAGTGATCGCCTGACCAACCGTGACGGGCGCAATATCAACTTCGATAGAAGCTAGTGCTTTTTGTGAAGCATCCGGGTTCATCTGATCAACGAAAGGCCAGATTACCGCAGCCGCTCCGACAGAAGCGAATGCGCCAGTGCTAATATAAAGGAAGTTACGGCGCGAAGTCCCTTCCTGATGTTCGTCCATTGTCGCTGTCATTGTTTCTTTTCCTTCGATGACATACTTTCCCTCCCCCAAATTCGAACAGAAATTCAGCCCTAAGGGAAAAGTACGCCTTTTTTTGCATTTAAATGTTCGCAAGTCTAGCGTATCCATACGGGCAAATCAGCGCAGTTAGTATTTTATATATATAAACTGTTGACCTGCGCTAAAGCTTTATCTCCTCTAAGCTCTTGAAAAAGCGAAAACTCATGCATATTGCCCTTTATCAACCAGACATTCCGCAAAACACCGGCACAATTTTAAGAATGGCCGCTTGTCTTGACCTGCATGTGGACATTATCGGCCCTGCGGGTTTTAATATGTCTGATCGCGCCTTGAAGAGGGCAGGTCTTGACTATCTTGACAGAGCAGTTTTTGATCTGCATGAGGATTTCACGACATTTGTACAAAGCAGAATTGAACGAGATGGCAAAACCTTGATATTGGCAACCACAATAGGCACAACTTCCTATCTGGAGCACTGCTTCACGAGGAATGATATCCTTTTGATGGGCAGCGAAAGTTCTGGTGTACCAGCTGACGTTCATGAATTGGCCAATGCACGTATAAAAATTCCCATGCAGGCAGGCACACGATCGCTTAATTTGGCACTTTCAGCAGCCATGATCATGGGAGAAGCCCTGCGCCAGACGGGTGGGTTTGAATTTGAGGAGCCTACAGTCTTAGCGTGAGCACCGTGACCACCAATCAACAACTTGATTAAAACAAACAACAAGCTGCAGATTGATTCCGCGAGCTCCGCGGTCAGATCTGCGTGGCGTTTAAAAAGCTTGAGGATGATGTGGATGAGGCAATGGTACCCGGGCAGGCTGGAGATTTTGTGCGCACGCCCTTGGAGCGTATCGATCATAGCGACACCAAGGGTGGTGGTGAAATGTCTATGATTAATGGCCGCATGTTCGAAAAGGTTGTAGCTAAATACTGTCCCTAAAAGGTGGGTCAATTTTAAACGCCAATGGTGGGTCAATTTCGAATGAACAGGAGTGGCCGGGGAAATCTGTACAGCTGCTATATGTGGATTTTTGGCCTGTAAATCGGCATGATTGCCGACAACAGGCATCTAACTATGACGAAACGACCACGCAGAAATCACACACCCGCTTCCTTTTTTACATTTGCTGGCGAGGAAGCGGTGTTAGATCAAGTCGGAACCAATACACGTTATTTGTATCTTGCAGGCGCACTTTTAAGCTATCGATATCCCAATTTCATCGCGCTCAACGAACCTGATGCGAGCCCCACGACCGACCTTATCGCGCGCCCCGCACGCATGATCAAAAAAGCCACATTTCGCACAAATATATGGATTGTTACCCATGGCGAACAGCTGACCGTGCGACTTTCCAAAGAAACCGGTATTGTGCTATGAGACGCGGTCCGCCGCAAAGGCCAAAACAATGGTGCGACGTGGATCAGAGGCCTGAAATTGACCGGTGAGTTTTAAAGTTGAGCGTTGCAAAATCTCCAAAACTCAAACCGTCAATGAAAATCATTGGTTAACTTCAATTGCTTAGTAGGCTTGATATTTCCCAAGAACTATGACTAAACTGTTATAGTGTATATTACACCCTTAGAGTGTGTTCGTGCTATCCATCCCCACCATGAGGCATGATCGCACTCTGAACACTAGCGCCTCGCGTTAGTCGAAGCAGGTTGCTCTGGTTATCACAGGTTTTGCGTTACCAGAGCACCTGCTTTTTGGTGCCCTCAAACAGAGCAGCAATAGAGCGTTTTGAGCTTCTTTCGGCTGCGAAACGGCAGGGCTTCAGGCTCCCCTCAATGAAACCATCCCGGCGTAGCGCTCAAGTGCCCCTTCTTGCAACTCAAATGATAACATCCGCGCCATATCTACAGGGCCCGGCATCAAAATCTGCTCGCTCGGAATGACGTTGAAGCCTGCCTTTTGATAATAGGCGATATCACCCACCAGAAGTGCAAGCTCATATCCTTTCTTGCGGGCCAGATCGAGCCCCGCATTCATCAAGCGCAAACCGCAACGATGACCACTATAGTCTCGAAAGACAGCAAGCGGTCCCAGCAATAGAGCTCCCTCCTTGCCATCAATGAGGATTTGCGTGAAGCGGATCGAGCCCACCAGCCGCTGTTCATCTGTCGCGACGAGCGACAAAGCTTGCACAAATTCACCGCCTTCACGGACCCGGTAAGCGGTTTTGGCAAAGCGTCCTGGGCCAAACGCCTCCATGTGCAACCGACCAATATAAGGGACATCTGCGTGTATCTCAGCCCGGATTTTCATATCGCTGCAACTCATTTCCACGATCTTCCTTCATGTCACAATAAAACGGGGGCTGTGCGCACAAAGACAAGCAGATTGATCCAACCAGATGGTAAAGAAAATTCTGAAAAAGTCAGACAGATCGAGAGCGCGTACGATTGGGGAGCTATGGCGTTAAGCCACCAATTGACAAACACATCGTCGTGTATCGCGAATTGAATTGAGGCCCATATATGTCATGAGCTCTTACATATCCCAAGACCAGCGCTCTGTCCATCATGATTTGAACGGGCGGGTGTGACTTGCAAAATGATCGGATGCGGGAGGGGCGAAACGCAGATAAATAATATACCGCTGACACCCTCATTCCGGTCTGCATTAAGTCCGGCATTATTCACGCTCGACCTTTTCACCCGTTTGGACAGCATAAAGACACTGTCGGCACTGGTGTAAAAGCCGGAGCAATACTGCACCACGGTAGCGGCGGGATTCTCTCGTTGCGGCGGAGTAAAACTGCGCCACCTGATAACGTCTTTGTTTTGATTCGGAAGCGGTCGGAACAAGGGTGGGGATATGAAAACCGTGGAGCTATATCTGAAGGTCAGACAGGCCTGTCATCGTGATGGAATGAGCAAACGCCAGGCGGCGCGGCATTTTGGTTGCAACCGGCGAACCATCGCCAAGATGCTTTTGCATTCGGAGCCGCCGGGTTATCGGCGCGCCAGGCCAGCCAAAAAGCCGAAGCTTGATCCGTTCACCGGCATTATCGACACCATTCTGAAAGAGGACATTGAGCGCCCTAAAAAGCAGCGTCATACGGCCAAGCGTATCTTTGAGCGCCTGCGTGACGAGCATGAATTCACCGGCAGCTACACCATCGTCAAGGACTACATCGCCCGGCATA
>JAAETJ010000197.1 GCA_024228495.1 bacterium
ATCGTGGTGAAGCACTGCGCGTACCTTTCTTTGCGCGACTGGTGGATATTTCCGGGCTTCATCCGCGCTCAGGGGCAGTAGTTTTGCGCAAAAACCGTTGGCAACGTGTAAATATCGTATTCACCTGGGTTCTTGTGATATTATCGCTGGCACAACCTGTCTGGGTTGGCGAACCGATCGTCCAGGAAAAATCCGCCCGCGATCTGATGCTGATTGTGGATTTGTCGGTTTCAATGGATGAAGAAGACTTCACCGACGCAACGGGCGAAAAGATTTCCCGCATTGATGCTGTAAAGCAGGTATTGGGTGATTTTATCGAGCGACGCAGCACAGACCGCCTCGCCCTTGCCGTGTTTGGTAATGCAGCATTCCCCCAGGCACCATTCAGCGAAGACCACAAAACCGTGCTGGCATTGCTTGATGAGTTGCAAACCGGCATGGCGGGCCCCAGGACCATGATCGGCGATGCCATTGGCCTGGCAATACGTCTGTTTGAGGCAAGTGAATCAGAAAACAAGGTGGTCATATTATTGACCGATGGCAACGATACCGGAAGCCAGATGCCGGTGCCACGAGCAGCGGAGATTGCGGCAACCAACGCAATTACCATCCACACAATTGCCATGGGAGATCCGGCAAGTGTTGGAGAACAGGAACTCGATCTAGATGCATTGAAAAACATTTCGGAAGTAACCGGCGGCAAATCTTTTCTGGCGCTGGATAATGACCAACTGACCAATATTTATGATGAACTGGACAGACTGGAGCCTGAAAAACTCGAGACCCTGTCCTATCGGCCAAAACTGACATTGTTTCATTATCCACTTGGGTTGCTTGCCGGCGGCAATCTGCTGCTGATTTCAATCATGCTGCTTTCCGCTTCCAGAAGGGGACGTTCCCATGCCTGATCTATTGGCACTTGAGCAGTTTCATTTCCTTCGGCCTTTCTGGCTTGCTGTTATCCCGGTAGCGATATGGTTGC
>JAAETJ010000198.1 GCA_024228495.1 bacterium
AGTGGCGTGACCGCGATTTTCAGGCCGCTCAGGCTGTCACGAACAAATTCCTGCTCCAGCGTATTTTGCGACAAAATCAGCTCACTTGGTTCAATACGAGAGAGATCGCTTGACAAGTTTCCCACGCTGGTATTTGCCGTTCCAAATGCACCGGTTGACAACTCAATCCACGACAGAGCCAGCTCCTGACTGCTCTCCCCGGTACGCAAGCGGGCGAGAGCGCACAGAAAGTTCGATCGCGAGGGATCAAGAAGTTTTTCTTCGGTAATGGTGCCGGGTGTGACCAGCCGTACCACACCCCGGCGCACCACTGATTTCGCACCGCGTTTTTTTGCCTCGCTCGGCATTTCCAGCTGTTCACATACCGACACGCGGTGGCCCTGCCTGATCAGTTTCAGCAGGTAATCATCCGATGCATGAACCGGTACACCACACATGGGAATATCATCACCAAGATGTTTTCCACGCTTGGTAAGCGCAATACCCAGTGCCCTTGACGCGATTTGCGCATCTTCAAAAAACAGCTCGTAAAAATCCCCCATGCGATAAAACAGTAACGAACCGGGATTAGCAGCCTTGATCTGCATAAACTGCTCCATCATCGGCGTCGTTTTACCGCTCTGGATTACCGCATTTGATGATGACAGCTCTTGCAATGAAACACTCTTGATTATCGGTGGACCGGGACCATAGATTCAATATTCCTTAAGGTTTGGCAAGCTATTCAAAACACCACAACAACCCGCCACCTGCCATTCCACAGAA
>JAAETJ010000199.1 GCA_024228495.1 bacterium
AGAATGTCCATCGCACTGCGTTCGGATCTCTCTCCAACAATGTTGTGTTTTTTGGCTTCAAAGTGAACCATAACGAACACGCTGAAAAAATACATTAGCGCTGGAAAGATCGCCACCAGCATGATCTGTGAGTAAGGAAGACCGGTTAATTCGGCCATAATAAAGCCGCCTGCACCCATGATCGGAGGCATGAACATCCCGCCAATAGATGCCGCAGGTTCAATACCACCGGCTATGTGAGGCTTGAATCCGGCCTTTTTCATCATCGGAATTGTAAATGCACCTGTCGAAACTACATTGGCAATTGCACTTCCCGAGATCGAGCCAAAGAGCCCACTGGCAATAACGGCAACTTTGCCGGGGCCGCCAACTTTATGCCCTACCGCAGCTAGCGGGAAGTCTATAAAAAAGCTTTGAGCCCCGCTTTTTTCCAGGAAAGCCCCAAAGATGACGAACAAAACGATATAGGTAGCAAGTACATTGGCCATGATGCCAAATACACCATCACTCTTGTAAAAAATGCTGGTACAAAGCCCCATAAAGCTATCGCCAGCGTGCTGCATGTCTTCCGGAATCCAGGTCGCATCGCCAAAGACTCCGTAGAGCAGCATTATCACCCCGATTACGACGAAAACATTACCGACGACTCGTCGCGCAACTTCAATGCCCAAGAGTACGCCCAACACGGCAATTATCTGATCAAACTGTGTTTCGGCACCGGTGCGATAGTTGATTGCCTCAAAATTCATTATCCAGTAACCAACCGTCACGATCGAGACCACAATTAGCCCGTAGTCTACGATACGCATGGTGGGACTGTTCGAGCGGTAAGTGAGGAAAACCAGTATGTAGGTGATTATTACATATGCGCCGCGATGGTATTGGGTCGCAGTGGGTTCGATCACCGCAGCATAGGAGTAAAAGAGAACCAGACTCAGTGCCAAAGCATCGAATATGTATTGTTC
>JAAETJ010000200.1 GCA_024228495.1 bacterium
CAACCGCCGGGGCTTCCCATGTTAAACTCCCCGTGATAGCCTTTAACCGTTTCCATTCGGTTTCTCCTTACTGAATACGTAAGCTCTATTTGTGGCTTGGCTCTTCAACGGCAAATTTTAATCGAGGTTATCGAACATATCTAAACCAATCCGTACTTTTGAACCACTTTTTATAGATTTTGTCATAACGTCCATCTTTTTTTATTTCTTCTAAAAATTTGTTCAGCCATTTTAGAAAATCGGGATCATTTTTCCTGATGGCCCAGGCAAGGGGTTCAGTCGTAAAAGGTTTATCGAGAAAAATCAATTTGTCGGTGCCATGCATAGCAAGAAATACAACATTGTAAGGCATGTCATACACAAACGCATCGGCTTGGCCCTTGACAACTTCCATAGCCCCTTCCAGTTCGGTGTCAAAGGGTTTGTAGGTGCATTTAGGTATAAATTTTTTGACGGCCTGCTCACCGGTGGTTGCAGGTTTGGAGGTCACGATGTACTTGGGATCATTCAGGTCCTTGTATGTCTTTACCACCCCTTTATGTTTTTTGTTGATCAGCATGGTCTGCCCGATGGTCATATAAGAATCGGCAAAATCAACTCTTTTCTTCCTTTCCTCGGTTACGGACATCCCGCTGATGATGATATCGAATCTTCCCAGGTTTAGCGCCGGTATAATGCTGGGCCAGGCCGTGTTGAGCGGAACGAATTTTACACCCAGGGCCCCGGCCATCTCCCTGGCGACATCGATGTCAAAGCCGATAAAGTTGGCCTGCTGCCCCCTGAAGCGCACATCACCGCTGCGCAAATCCCGTTGGCGCAAACCGCCTCTTTTGTTAATCATTTCAAAGGGCATGTAACCGGGCTCCAAACCGACCCGAAGCTTGCCCCTTCTCAAGATCCCTTCCAGGGTTGAATCCTTGGCAAGTTCGATATCGGCCCCGAAGGCAAGCGGCAAAGCGCAAAAGAACATTACGGCAAGTGCAATGAGTCCTTTGAAAATATTTCTATTCATGATGAATCCTCCTTATAAAGGCGATAGCTGCCAACCTGTGCGCTGTGCACTGCCGGCAGCCGTTTCATGCTATTGCCTTTTCTTCTTCTAAACGCTTTTTCGTTTCTTCATCAATCGGATGGATCGTGATGCCCAGCCAACCATAAATCAAGGTAACCAAAGGCGACAGCCAGTTAAAAAAGGCAAAAGGCAGATAAGCGATGGTGGCCACGCCCAGAGTGGCGGCCATATACGCGCCGCCCGAATTCCGGGGAATCAGGCAACCGGTCCCCGTGGCACTGTTTTCGACGGCCCGGGACAGGTTTTTGGGGTGATGTCCTCTGTAC
>JAAETJ010000201.1 GCA_024228495.1 bacterium
AAATGCCGGCAAAGAAGACCGCATAAACTTCATCTTTGATTATGTCCCGGCCGACGTCGCCAAAGAACAGAATGCAGTATTTGTGAATGGTTAAACTTGTTGCCACCTCTGTAGTCAGAGGCAGCTGCCAAGGCGAAAGCCATGGTGGTATCTATATCGTCGACCTTGAAGATGAACGTGTCTATAAACCTGTCGACTGGAACACGATGGATATTGACTGGCAAGGCCGTGGTTGGGATCGGGGCCTCCGGGGAATCGCGTTTCACAAAGATCGCGTTTTTGTTGCCGCCAGCGACGAGCTGTTTGAGTACAACCCAAACTTCGAGCTCGTTGGATCCTACCGCAATCCTTATCTAAAACATTGCCATGAAATATCTGTGCATCAGCACCACCTCTTCATCACTTCCACCGCTTTTGACTCGATACTCGCATTCAATTTGAGAAAGAATGCCTTTGACATGGGCATGATGTTGCGAACTGACGGTCAAAATTTCTCTCTGGGTCGATTCAACCCGAACAGCGACGATGGTCCGTTGCCAATGAACAAGCTCCATATCAACAGTGTATTCTGCGAAGAAGGTGGAATGTACATCGCGGGCCTCAATACAAAAGGTTTGCTGCTTTACAATGGCAAACACGTCGGCTTTAGCGCCACATTGCCGACCGGGACGCACAATGCGCGGCCTTTCCGGGAGGGCATCCTTTTTAACGATACTCAGAGCGATGCTCTGCGCTACGCCACACCGACCGGGAAAGACGACTGCGCTTTTGGTGTGCCCCGGTATGCGGAATCTGATTTGCTGAATACCGAGATGGACGATTCACGCATCGCGCGCCAGGGATTTGGCCGCGGACTATGTCCCATAAACGATACCCTGATCGCCGCAGGTTCATCTCCCTCGACTATTGCGCTTTACGATCTCGAGCAGAAAGAAACGGTAATGTCCATCAACATTTCCATGGACGTTCGAAATGCCATCCA
>JAAETJ010000202.1 GCA_024228495.1 bacterium
CGTATCGACACTTTTAACGCCTTGGTAACTGTTGATCATCTCGCCATCACCGTCAAAAATCAGCAGAGTGATTTTGCCTACCTGAAAACGCTGCGCCAAGACTCGACCCTCAGGGGTTTTCAGGCTAGCGATACGATACTGTAGACCGGAGCCTAACCGCTTTAGCCCCGCTTGCGTATTGTCTTTCAAGGCTCGACACGAGGGGCAACTAGGATCATGAACTTGCACAACGGTAGGTGTGCCATTACCGATAACAGAAAGATCGTGGGTTTCATCACAGTTTTGTCTATAGGCCGCCAATCCTGTGTACGACAATAAAATCATGACCAGACCAGTAGCAATCGATTTCCACGGTATTCTTTTCGACTTAACGGTCCGTACACGCGTGGCTGTTGCTGATGAGGTTGTGGTTCGTTTAGCGGATTTACGCACTTTTTTCGACATGAAGGTTTCCTGTTGATTCTCAGCAAGCACATTACTGAATAGTAACGAGTCAACATGCCGTTTAGTTCCCTCATTCAAATTGTTAGCCTACTGAAACCGCTACTGTGTCTTGATCCGCTATCGTTTACAGCGCCAATATTTAGCCTTACTCTTTGTCCAGTTCTAGTTCCAGTTCATGGACCCTACAATGCCCACCCACTATGATCCTTCGAGTTGGAATCACGCTGTTGATTAACACCCTGCCGTTCAAGATATTCCTATTCAGAAAACAGCCGCGGGATGTTTTAACCGTGATCACTACCTTACTGGCATGGCTCCAACAACCCGAATAGACCAGCTTGCGGCGAGCCTTCACTGTCTGGGTATTTTTGCACAACGCCCCGAAAAGGTGCATTCCAGTTAGTTTGCCCTAGGTTAGGCCGATTTCAACTGACGTGACGGGCAAGTGTGCGGTAAACCGAAGGTAAAAATTAGATTGCTGTTCGTAAGAGGGTCGCTCTGCGTACAGTTAGATAGGTCACTATTTTTACTAAAAAATCATTACTAGCGTGTCTCATTTAGAGGGTACGATATTTTTATCATTGAAGGTGCCTCTAACGTACACTTTCGCTATAGATTTGTAATGGCTATGCGCGTTATTCTGTGACAAAACTCCCCGATAGTGGGATTCTTCCACAGGCCCCCTATAAGAGAGGGTGCATTCTTAAATAACTAATATATTCAATGTATTGGTGTTTTTATATCGCCTCTCAATTTTTGAAATGCACCTTTTCGGGGCGTTGTGCAAAAATACCCAAAATGAAATACTATCCATTAAACTTTGACGTTTGCTATAACCAGATTGTGATACGGGTTAAGCAACAAATTTCAGGCTAAAATTATCTTGTTTTTTTCATGTTAATTAACCCCTCGTTTGCAAAACAAAAAACAAGGGCCATTATATTCTCTTTTCTTTGTTTGGAGGGTTCATGACCGAGCCGCATATTATGGATTTGGGACAGCGGTTAGAGTTCATCGCCGAGAGAGCTAAAGCCGCGAAAGCCGCCTACGCTGCACCAGAGCCAGCCAGAACCGCCGAGGTCGTGCAGCTTCCTTTTTGGCCGGAACCGGTGCGGGGCGTGCCTAATGGTGTGTTGCGGTCTGCGCTGTTTGGGGCCATCAGGAAGGGAGCGCGGCGCTACATGGAGCAGGCGCGGATTGCCGCGCTTGAGGGCGCGGAGATCCACTACACCGGCCAGCGCCTCGACCAAGGCGACCTCAATGTGTGGGAAGCCGTGCTGCACATCGCGCGCCTTCAGGAGATGGGCCAGCAGTGCCGCTTTACGGCCTACGCCATACTCAAATTGTTGAGCAAGACCGACACCGGCAAGAACCGGCAGACGCTGCACAAACGGATATTGCGTCTTCGCGCTAATGCCGTGGAGATCAAGCAAGGGCGTTTCACCTACGTCGGCGGCCTGATTGACGAGGCGTACAAGGACGACGAGACGCAAGAGTACATCGTCGTCCTGAACGCTAAACTGCGTTCGTTGTTCACCGCCGACCAGTTCACGCAGATCGACTGGAATGTGCGCCACGCGCTGGACGGCCACCAGTTAGCCCAGTGGTTGCA
>JAAETJ010000203.1 GCA_024228495.1 bacterium
CGGCAGGCAAAGCGGAGCTACAAGGGCAATTACAACGGTAATGACAACCAAAGCTCTTCTATATTTTATTGATTAAAGGAATCGCTTTCGTTATCTCCATATTTTTATTGATTTTGCCCTTGCAGCCCCGCTTTGCCTGCCGCGTATCGCCCGTCCCCGCTCGCCCTCCTGCCCTCTCTGTGCTTCCTCCCTCCCCGCCCGGCAACTCCCGCCAGGCCCAGGTAAGTTTTCGGGTGATTCACGCGCAGGGGTTCGGTGGCTGCTTATGCCCTTGCTTTTGGCGGTGGCGGATGCTGTCGGCGGACAAAACAGGCATGAAAAAGGATTAATTATATTTTTATTGTGCCTGTTCTGTCCGCCGCCGGCCCCGCTCACCGTCAACGCAAAGGCAACGCAGAGCACGTTTTTCCTGAATACAAACATTTTAGGAAGTGCCACTTTTGCCGGAGCAAAAGAGGCACGCTTCAGCCAAGACAAAAACAAAAAAACAAAAAAAACAGGGGCTGACGCCCCCGGCCTGTTTTCTTTGTTTTTGCTTCTTGTATAATATATCTGCTTCTTATTTGTACTTTGTCATGTGTCCATAGTTCTGTATCGCCTACGGCGAAGAGATTCCTGGAACTTCCAGGGCTACAATACTTGAACCGCTACGCGGTAAGATCTTTTTGCCCGTAGGGCATTCAGTCTTGTAGCACATGAAATCCTGCGACGTGACCTACCCCGTAGGGGTTGCGCGACTCTTCACAGGCTAACTTGACACAGTAAAATTATATAATATATGTAAAATAAACACTATGACTGTCGGCCAACCCGAAAAGTTTTCTTCAACTTTTCAGGTCTTCTTCCTCTTCTTCTTCCTCTTCTTCTTCCTCTCGGGCAAGCCGATGTGTAAAGCGCATTGCAAATTCAAGCACCATCGGCAAACATTAAATTAGCTGCATTCTTGTTGGTTGCTCGTCCGATGTGTAAGTCGGTCATGCCGCAATGCCACCTTCTTCTTGAACACAATCCACGAAGTCATGCCATCTCTGCCCCACCCTGCCCCGCAAGCGGGGCGAAGAACGCCGCCCAGCGCCCATCCCCAAAAACTCCACTTTGGTCGTCGGGCGGCGTGGATTTGTGGGGCGCGGCCAAAAATCCAGGCCGCCCTTTAAGTACTGCGGCAATTCGAACATAGGGCTGCTTGCCAAAGCTACCACCACACGCACACCCCTCAAAACAACTCTGTCGCATTATAAACACTTATCAAAAAAGAGCGCCGTGAAAAACGAGAACGTGCAAAGCCAGGCATGAGATCGGAAAAAACCCTATCAAGCATTTTTTTTATTTTTTTTGGCGAACTGAGACTAAGGTTTTTGGGAATTCAATTTAAGGATTCACTATTTTTTTTGATTGAATTCCCAAAAACCTAAGTCTCAGATACGGCAAATAAAATAAAAAAACCACTGCGTGTATGCTTGACAGGGTTTTTTCCTCTCATACCTGGCTTTGCTCGTTCTCGTAAATTTTTCACAGCACTCTTTTTTGATGTGTTTAAGGGGTCACTACGTTGTTTTGGGTGGTGTGGTGCGGTGTTCACATCAAACGTTGTGCTGGCTATCGCCCGGCTTTGGGCACTTGCTCGCCACTGTCCTGGTCGGTGATCGCGGACCGGCTTCGCCGTGCTTGCCCGCGCTGGGTTTCGTGCCCGATGACAGCTATTGTTGCCATCGGCGCACCCGCGGTCCATCCCCGCCATCCCCGGCGATGCGTACAACTCC
>JAAETJ010000204.1 GCA_024228495.1 bacterium
GACCCCGTTGGTTAAGTGAGAGTTTGGGATCATTTCAATAGCATGATCGGTCAGGCATGTCTAATTAGATTTCTTTATAGGCCATAGGATATCTCTTGGTCTTTGCGACTTTTACAAAACCAATTGCAAAATACCTCTCTCTTACCGGAACAAAAACAGTTCGCTATTACAGTCAGAAAATTGGCTTATTATTGCGAATTTTCACCAGCCCAGCCCAATGCATACTCGCGGTATTATCGCCGGACTATCTTGAAGCGCACTATACCCATCCGGAATGGGCGGCCGCTTTTGCACAAGACCCCAAAGGAGAAAAACGCACCCTGATACCGGTACGGATACGCGAGTGTGATCTGAGCGGACTGCTGAACCAAATCATCACTATCGATTTGGTTGATCTAGATGAGGCAAGCGCGAGGGAGCGCTTGTTGCAACATGCGAGTGGTAAACGCGGCAAGCCGGCCATTCCACCCACCTTCCCAGGTACTGCCGAACGCTCGGTACTGAAACAGCCGCATTTCCCCGGTGGTTTTGCCGGAAACGACCCAGATGCCCGCTTAGGATCTGCACAGCAACAGAGAACCGACATGAAGCGCTTGTTAGCGTGGTTGCAGGAGAACAAACAATGGGTGTTTTCCGGGATTGGCGTTGCGTTGCTGATACTAATCATCGGCTGGATTCTCTCAGACTCAGAACCTGGCCCAACAACTGTAACAGTCAAGGGTGGCGTTGCAGCTGGCCGTGACATTAAGAATAGTACAATCAATATCAATGAATACTTTCCCGAGCAACTTAAAAAGATCATGCGAGATGTCATCCGGGAAGAGAGTACTGCACAAGCGCAAGTTGCAACACTAAGTACAAAACTCGATGTAACCGACGATGCCATCGTCAGTTTTTTTCGTATCCTCGATGAAAACAAGGTACCGCTCGAAAAATTACCGGAAAAACTTGCGGAGATTGCACAACGTCACCGTGAAATGCTTGACCGGCTAGCGGTACTAGACACCGAATCTCCTGAAATCAAAGACCTGCTTGAACAGGCGCGTACGGCCGTTGAAGAGGCTGACTATGATCTTGCCGACCAATTATTTACGAAAGCCGAAACAGCGAAGCTTGCAGTGGTACAAGAGAAGCTTGCAGCGGCACAGGAAGAGGCTGAGCGGGGGTATCTTGAAATAGCAGAGATAATAGCGGAACGCGGCGAGCTGAGTCTGACCCGTTTAAATTATCGGGTGGCCGCGCAGCATTTCGAGAAGGCGAGCGAGCGCGTTCCGGCTACTCATCCCGAACAGCGTAACAAATATCTTGATCGTTATGCCTATGCGCTTTATCGACAAGGTACCGAAAAGGTCGATAAAAACGCCCTTCCGCAAGCGATCCGCGCTTATAGAGAAATCCTAAAGGTCAGAACCCGCGCGCAGCTCCCGCAGCAATGGGCCATGACCCAGAACAACCTTGGCAGCGCCCTGCAAGAACAGGGCATCCGCACCGGCGGCGAGGAGGGCCGGCGCCTGCTGGCCGAGGCGGTTGATGCCTACCGCAACGCCTTGCAGGTCAGAACCCGCGCGCAGCTCCCGCAGCAATGGGCCAC
>JAAETJ010000205.1 GCA_024228495.1 bacterium
GCTCTGCGAGGCAAAAACAGGCTACCGCCCATGGGATCAGAGAACCGAGGAAGACAAGAAAAGTTTCTTGTCAGGGTCAACGAAGCCGAGTTAGCCGCAGCCAATAAGAAGGTGGAAGCCTTCAGTTATCGCTCAAAAGCGGCATTGGTTCGTGACCTATTAATGGATGTGGAACCGAAAAGCACACTGGATCAACAAGCCATCCTGGAGCTCGTCAAAGTGAATGCCGACCAGGGCCGATTGGGCGGGTTATTAAAACATTGGCTGCGAGCGGTTGGGGCCGATAAAGGGATGGTCACCGATATTCGTACTCTGTTAAAAGATATCGAACGAACACAAAAGGAGTTGAAAAAAAGGATCATGGCATTGTGATAGCAAAGAAAGCGCCCTCAAGGAAAGATGGGAAATCGAGCTTTTCCGCCTTAGGGAATTACATTACTGGTTCCAATAGTGAAGAAGAAAGGCTAATATATTGCCACTCAACAAATTGTATAAGCGACGATATGGATATTGTTATGAAAGAGATCGAAGCGACACAGGCGCTTAACTCACGAACCGCAAGTGATTCCACCTATCACCTCATCGCCTCTTTTAGGGAAGGGGAGCGACCTAGTCGAGAGCAGCTTGATAACATCGAGCAGACATTGTGCGACGCTATCGGCCTAGGCGATCACCAACGCATTGCCGCCGTTCACGATAATACCGATCATCTGCATATCCACATGGCCATTAATAAGGTGCACCCATCAACGCTTCGGATGGTGACACCGTATCGAGATTTTTATCATCTTCAGGCCGCGTGTCGTGAACTGGAGCAGCGGTACGGTTTGGAAGTGGATCGTGGTAATCCAGAAGCCGAGCGTATATCCACTCAAGCCCAAGACCTAGAGGCGCACCAGGGCGTCGAGTCTTTTCAACGTTGGGCAAAGGGGGAACCACTAGAGCGATTGCAAGCCGCCCTGGATCGACCGGGGGCTACTTGGGCCTCGGTTCACAGAGCGCTCTCTGAGTATGGGGTAGAGTTGGCTCCCCGTGCTGCGGGGCTGGTATTGAGAGATTTGGATGATCATCGTTA
>JAAETJ010000206.1 GCA_024228495.1 bacterium
CTTATTACGATATTTTGAGTATCCTGGCCGGATTGGTAATCATTGGTTTTGGATTGCATTTTCTTGGAATTTTCAGGATCAGTCTGCTCTATCGCGAGGCTCGTTTTCAGGTTGCGAACAAGCAATTGGGATATGTTGGCGCATATGTTATGGGGCTTGCGTTTGCTTTTGGCTGGACACCGTGTGTGGGTCCTGTGTTGACGGCAATATTGTTTGTTGCTGGCAATGAAGCGGATGCCACACGCGGTGCACTTTTGTTACTGGCCTATGCGTTGGGAATCGGGATTCCGTTTATTATCGCTGCGATGTTTGCCGGACAATTTATGCGGTTTATGACAAAATTTCGCTCACATATGGGGAAAGTGGAAAAAGTTATGGGTGCGATGCTGGTTGGTACCGGAATTTTGTTTTTAACGGGAGGGATGCAGACAGTATCATATTTCTTACTGGAAAAACTGCCGGGAATTGGCGCGAATGGATAAAATCTTAATCAACGTTGGTTTGGGTAATCCGGGATGATTTGAGCTGGTTTGATTGACCAATACATAGAAATATATGAATTTGTCTTGAATTTGTCGAATAAATGGTTAGAGTTGGCGGTTACAAGATATTTGGGAGAACAGAATTGCTGCTTTGGGAGGAGCGAATGACAAGAGCACATGATTTGTCTTTAGTGGGCAAAACCACAGTGGGCAAAACCACTGGAACAGGCAGAACCACCGGCATCGCGATTATCACGGGGGCGTTATTGACGGCTTCGGCTGGCATGGCGGGAGAAGTTGCGCCAATGGATGTCAAGTTCATGGAAGATAACAGCCAGGTGATGGCGTCGATTACGGGTAAGGCAGGTGATGCTGCAACCGGTCGCAAGATATTTTCCAATCGCAAACAGGGCAACTGCCTTGCCTGTCATGTTAATTCGGATATGAAAGAACATTCGTTTCACGGCGAGGTCGGCCCATCACTTGATGAAGTGGCGGAACGCTACAATGAAGCGGAGTTACGGGCTATTTTGATTGATTCGAAGAAGGCGCTGAATGAAGGCACGATCATGCCGGGCTTTTACAGCCTTGATCTTGGTGTTCGTATTGCCGGTAAATTCAAGGACAAGACGGTGCTTAAAGCCCAGCAGATTGAAGATATTCTGGCTTATCTGCAAACGCTGAAATAGCTGGTTGGATGAATTGAAGGCATAATGGCCAAAGCCTGATTATCAGTGATTGGCATTGAGCGGAATTCTGCGGGACATAACTTCAGCAATGGTGAAGTGATTGTTTGCAGATATCCGGTTTTGAGAGAGCAAATTTTTAAGACACCTATTTGAGACAGGGGAGAGATGAAGATGAGAATAACCAGACGCAAGGTGCTTGGCAGTGGCGTTGGACTTGGCAGTATGGGGTTGGGCAGTATGGGGTTGGGCAGTATGGGATTGGGCGCGGTTGTTGGCGGCTCTTCGATTATTGGCAGCGCTACACCTTCCCATGCGAGCGAGGCTGATGATTTGATTGCCGCTTTTACCGGTGGAACCACGCCTGGCACGGGACGCGTCAGCCTTGGCGCGCCACAGATTGCCGAGAACGGCAATACGGTGCCGATCAAGGTATCGGTTGAAAGTGCGATGAGTGAAGC
>JAAETJ010000207.1 GCA_024228495.1 bacterium
CAGCCCGTGGTGCGTTAGAGCTAACAGGTAAGCACCTGCAAGAGCTTTCAGACTTTTCCGCAGAGGCAGAGATGGCTATGGGGAGCATGGGCGAAGCAGCGGCCGAAATGGGGCAGTCAGCAGAATTGACAGCAAAGACCGCAGCGGCATCATGGGAAATCATGAAGATCACCGTAGGTGAAGCCATCCGGCCAATGACGGACGCTATCTATGATGGCGTAACAGCATTCTCCGAACATATCACCGAAGATTTAGCAGCAAAAGACGCTAGTGATGCATTCGTTGAATCAGTGCAAGGCTTGAATCTTGGATTGATTGATGGTCAACGGTACATGTCAGCAGCCACAGGCGGCACGTCGTTATTACGTGGCACCTGGGATGAAACAGAGGTTGTTGCCAGGCGTTTGGCAATTGCTACCGAAATTCTAAATGATGGTTTTCGTGGCTCAAAAGACGAACTAAGAACGCTGATTGATGAGCAGGTTCGCTACGACGAAGGAGCTGCCAAACACGAAGCCATGCAGCAGGATCTTGCAGATGCCTACACGAGGCGCATTCCCGAAATAGATGGTGTAAAAGCCGCACTAGAAGAGGCTGCTTGGGCAGAGGAAGAAATGGCAATTTCTTCCAGGCAAACGGCCGAAATTATCGTCGAGGACAAGGCCGATGAATCGGAAGCCATCTTCCAAACGTGGACGATGGCTGTAGCGGCAAAAGATGCGATGGTCAAGGATAGTGAGGAAATACAGGAGGTTTCAGCAGCACGATCAGCAGCCATTGTTGCAGCGCAAGAAGCTGAAACCGCTGCGATCATGGCCGGGAGAGAAGCGTACAACGGCTATGCATTATCTGCCCTTGAGTCTGGCGAGGCTACAGCCAACTGGACAGATGAATTGTTTAAATCAGCCGCGCAAGGGCCAATAAATCAAGAGCAATTGCTACTCTTGGCTGTTGCCACTGGCGAGTATAGTGATGCACAAATACAAGCCATGTTAACCGAGGCAGCAATGAGGGCTGCTGTTGAGGATCTAAGCGCAGCCCTTGCTACTGGTGATATTACAACCAAAATGGCTATCGAGTCCTTAAAGGGTTTAGAGGAGCAGTTGCAAGAGGATTTTAAGGCGCAACTTGATATTGATGAAGTTATCGAGGCTACCGGCGTTTTGGAGAGTGGCACGGCCGCAGCCGATTCATTGCACGGGTCACTGATAGCACTAGAAGGTGAGTATTCAGCGCAGTTTACGACCACATACACCACCATTCATGAAACGCTTGTCAAGGATACGAATTCAAAAGAGCCGGTTAGAGCCTTGCATTCTGGTGATCGCTTTAAGGCTGGCGAATTCCTGCTAGTGGGTGATGGGCCAGGCGGACAAATTTTGCCCACAACCGAGTTGGTTGTATTTGATAAACCAGGTGAAGTTTTTAGCGGCGCAGAAACAAACCGTCTCTTTGGAGGCGATAGCCCCGGAGGAAGCCCGTTTGTTGGTGGTAGTGGTGATGAAACCAGCAGCACAAATATCTATTTATCTATGCCTTTGCAAATTATTGGAACGCCGGATCGTGGCGCTGTTAATCAGATG
>JAAETJ010000208.1 GCA_024228495.1 bacterium
AACGGGTATCGGCATCAAGGATGCACCGGCATTGTTGAAATGGATGCTTTCCTCGCACCCTCTCGTTTCCTGGCGGGCTCGTTTTATATCAAATGGCTTTTTTGTCATATTATGATCCTTGTTTGGTAAATAGTAAATAGTGCCAAATGACACCTTTGTCAAATGTGAGAAGAAGATTCGGGATCGGGCAATAAATCTGGATGATATTGTTGGATCAAGTCGACATAAGCATTAACAACAGAAGGCTGCATCTCAATCATAGGAGAGATTTGTTCAACGGAAATGCCATTTTTGAGCAGCAACTTAACCCGTTCATAATCACGCAGGTAGCGACCAACACTACATTGGGCGTGACGAGTATGAAAAGCAATGTCAGCCTCATCCATGCCTTGCTCGTAAAAGGCGACCACCTCGGCTTTGTGGGTGGGGCGAACACCTTGGTCGAAGAAATAGCCTTTGGTCAACAGGGACAATCCGGTTTCTTGGCGCAACTCTTTGAGAAAGCGGCTAATCTGAGAACTGGTTCGGCCCAACATCAGGCCCAAGTCAGCAGTGGTCAAGACAACAGGACCTTGAGGATGATCGAGACCGAATTCAATAAGGCGTTGCAGCCGTTTTTTCAACAAATCAGAGAGATGGGGGCGGCTCTTTTTACCGGGAGGCTGGTTAATCATAGCCTTGACATCCTCAGGCAACAAGACCGGCCAAGAGATAGTGACCAAGGGATAATCACCGGCCGACTTACCGGGATGAGCTTTTTGACCGGTGGCTTTGGTGCCAGTAAAAACGAGCCAGCCACTTTGGACACAGCTTTGGGAAGGATGAAACTGGTCCGCCAATTGGGTCACATCCTGGGCCAACATTTCCAGAACGCGGCGACTGCCGAGTAGACCATAATCGTGTTCTAACAGATGGACAACGGCACTCTTAAAGGAGCGTTGTTCAACGCCAATGTAACTACGGTTCATTGTACCCTCCTGTTTTTTTTGGTCGTATTGGCCTGAGTGAGCCGCTCTAATTGTTCTTGTAACCGTTGCCGACTAAAGGGAGTATCATTTTGAGCATAAATTGCCAAATAATCATCAACCAAATGACTACTCATTTGCAGCAACAAGCCTATCTCCTCATTGGTCATCTCTTTTTGGCTCAAATTGATGACCCGGGCAAAGGCTTGGACATATCGTTTGACACAGATCAGGCTATGATGAGTTCGCCGGGCAATTTGGTCGTAGGTTTCACCCTGCAACCACCGTCCCACGATTTGGGCTTTATGGGTTTGGCCCCGTCCAATCCCTTTCAATTTGCCTCGGGTCGGCACCAGTACCCCTTGCTCTTTCAGATAGGCACAATCTCGTTTTATCGTTCGCACCGACACGTTCAACACTCGCCCCAGGTCTTCCTGGCTGGCGACCGCCCCTTGGCTCAAGGCTTCATCCAACAAGCGTTGGATCCGTGTTCGGCGCAAGGCCCCTACCCCATCTCTTTGTTCTATTTCATAATCCTCCTGGCCCGCATCTACCGTCCACGTCACTTCAAGCGTCTCACTCTGGCTCAATGCTTGCCCGTGGCCCACTTCTCGCTTAAGCAATATTTTGCGAATTTGGCCTGGTCGCAAATTTTGCGCTTGTCCCAGCAAACACTCTTGTGCTTCGGCAAATATGGCTTGCGCTATTCTCGGCGCATGATTAAATTCTTGCGTCATCACGTTCATAAATCGTTGTTCGGGTGTTTTCGCTTTCACCCTTTCTATTTCTGCTTGGTTCATTTTGTCACCTCTTTATTTAATGACTTTTGTCATTATAGCCTATTTTCGGCTTCTGAGGTGTCATTTGTCACTATATAGAATGGTGAATAATTAATAATTAATATCGAGGGGGATAGTATGAATATGTTAGCACGTAAATCACAGATTGCTGAGTTAACCACGATGGACACAACTCAA
>JAAETJ010000209.1 GCA_024228495.1 bacterium
CCATATTGGTGTCGATGCGAAAAGCGGGCTGGTGCATGTTGTCGGCAACACAACCGGCAGCGTGCATGACGCCAAAGTGATGGACGAACTGATCCGTGAGGACGATGAAGTGGTTTTTGGCGACAAGGGATATGTCAACGAAAAAAAGAAAAAAGCGGCGCGTAAAGCCGGGGTTCGCTGGGCCATAACCGAAAAGAAAAAACCGAAAAAACAGCTGTCCTCATCACAGAAAAAACGCAACAAAAAACATGGCTCGGTGCGGGCCAAAGTCGAGCATGTTTTTCGCGTTGTCAAATGTCAGTTCGGCTATCGCAAGACCCGCTATCGCGGCATCAAAAAAAATGGCTGTCAGATCTTTTCGCTGATGGCGCTGGCCAATCTGTACATGGCTCGAAGACAATTGTTGGAGGAGTTTGTCTGATTGCGGGAAAATAGACAGGAAAACCTGCGCTTTTGGGCTTGTGATCAGCGTAAGAGCAAAAAATAGCCCGTATTCACAATGAAGAGGCGAAATGGGAGCTTGTTCAGAGGTTCCTTAACGCACCGCTCCCTCACCGACAACAACAACAAACGGTGCCCACAGGGCGGGATGCGAAGCGCGATTGTCCATTTTGATGAGCGACAGCATGGCGGTACGCATGGCTCCGATGCGGCCGAGTTTCGGGTTTTTCTTGAGAGCGGCAAAAGCTTTGGTGATGAGGGAAACGGTGGCTTTGCTGTCCACATACCAATGCAAGACGAGCAGCGATCTTGCGCCCGCATAGAAAAAAGCGCGTGCCATTCCCGACAAGGCTTCCGCGCCCTCGTTGGCGCCGCCCGCCGTGTTACAGGCAGAAAGAACCACAAGGTCGGCATCCAGTTTCAGCCCGGTAATGTCCGAGACCGCGAGAAAGCCGTCATCCTTGTCATTTGGCGTTGCAGGCGGCGACAAGATGAGACCGGGCTCGCTAGAGGTCCAGATTGTGTGAATTATGTAACAGTTCGTGGGCTGAATCTCTGAGATTCTCATAATTAGCTTGTGGTTAAGAGTTAAAATTTTTAATAAAATGATACTTTGTCTCTGCGGGTCCACCAAGTTTTTGTGGAGAGTTCCGAGGATATTCTGAATTTAATTCACGTATTTAGGGATTGTCTCATGTTAAGAAGCCGTTTAATTCCTTTCCACACCCGGGCCCGTGCATTATGTGGCATTATGCTTGTCGCGGCCCTCTTTATACCATCAATCGCAAAAGCTGATGACCATAATGGCGGCTTGAAAAACGAGCCATCTGCCTCAGCGAATTGGAGTGGACTTTACGGCGGTGTTCATACGGGCATCGGCGCTTTTACCGGCATGACCATTGACTGGGATCGTGATGCCTTTGACGATCCGGATGGTGATTTCGATCAGAACGCCTTCGCTGGTGTTTTCGGGCTACAGGTCGGGTTCAACCATCAGGTCGGCAATCTTGTTTATGGTCTTGAAGCCGACATCGCCAAAACGGGCTTCAGCGAGGATCGGACATTTGACGATGACCATTATGTCAAGGCCGAGATGGACTGGCTTTCGACTATCCGCGGCCGCCTCGGCCTAACGGCTGGTAACGCCATGGCCTATGTCACGGCAGGTCTTGCCATTGCCCAACTTGAGCATTGTGCCAACGATGACCACAACAACCCTTGTTCGGTCGACGACAACGAAAATATCGCGTGGGACGGTGTGAAACTCGGCCTGGTCGCTGGGGCCGGTGTTGAAGCGGCCTTGAGCCAGAACTGGTCCTTCAAGGGCGAATATCTGTTCGTTCAGATGGATAAGGAGAATGTGGTTTACGACGCGGGG
>JAAETJ010000210.1 GCA_024228495.1 bacterium
CGAAAATGATCGGGAAATCTGACCAAAAGGGCTTTTCCGCAGTAGGTTCTCTATTCTCGGACAGGCTCCTAGGTCGTGCCATTTGCTGCGCACTACGCCTTCGATTGGCACCTGATCGACGGAGAAATATTGTCGCCGGCTGTTGCGATGCGCTTTGATGATGTCGATGGCTTGGAGAATCGGGCGATGTGCCATGTTGTTTGATCGGAAATCGAGTGCTTCCAAAATGCGTGGTAGCATCTTGCGATAGTGGGTACTGTAGGATGCGCGCATTTTAGTGTGCACGCGAACATGGTACTGAGGCCCATTGGAGCGGAATTCTTTGACTAGATTGCCAATCGTATCCTCGCTGGCAACGAGAAAGACCACGTCACGGACAGTGCCATCCGGAACATCATACACTGCCTCGGCAATGCGGAATAGAATGCCTGCCTTGCTATTCACTTTGACAAAGTCTTTGATCAGTTCCTTGGTGACTTTGTGCTCTGCACCAGCACCGATCTGAAGTAGCTGGAGGCATTTGGACGATCAATCCGGTTGGAAAGCAGCCAATCAGTGATCAGGTCTGTAAGATGGGATAGATTCGGTGCCGTTGGCAATACTTCGTTGATCAGCCAGGCACGCAAATTGGCTTCAGCCTCATCGTCAAAGGGGCGAACACTCAGAAATTGAAAAATTTCCTGGCGATGGCGGCGTCCAGAGTGGCCAGTCCAATTGTAAGCATCCAGCGATGTAGCTCCACCTCCAATCTGATCGAGCAGATACTCTGCTACATCTGCAGGTACTTCTCGATCGCTATTGAGGAACCGAGCATATAGCTGGTAGTGCTTCAGCTGAAGAGCAAAACCAAGACGGTTGACAACTCCACGCCGGCTCTCGATGAAGGCAAATTCGCCATGTTTAGTGTCCTGCACTCGCCGAGTTCGTCCGCTGTCCAAACCTGTTTCATCGCCTCACATCTCTATCGTTCAATATGCAAAAAGAGGCAATTATAGAGTTTTAATCAAGCTCCGTCAGGTCTTATGGCCATTTTGTACAGCTATGAGGGCACTGGGCCTACACACAGAGAACTTCTGCGACATCCTCCTGGGGGCGAGGGAGCTATTGCACATTAGTACTGAGTCAGGCCAGCGTAATTGCTTTAGAAATACAATAGCACAAGCCTGACTCATTTCTCGGTTCAAGCTTCCGGTACTTTGCTGATAGATAAAAAAGGCCGTCTATTTTCCTTATTCCCTGGGTGTCCTATTTTTTTCAATTTGCTGACTTCTGGCTTGGGTCATGGTTACTACCTTTTGAGTATGGAACTGACTTTATAGGAACGGGTGAGGGTTATCAATATAAGGGTGTCCAATACTCATCATAAGGGTGTCCAATACTCATCATAAGGGTGTCCAATACTCATCATCGCCTGGCTTCACAATCCTCTGTTCCAAAGCTCGTTTAGGTTAAGCGAAATTCCCGGGATCGTTTCCGAGGTGAGCAGGTCGTTTTCGTCGCGCTTCGAGTGGATGTATCGCGCAACGTCTGCAGTGGA
>JAAETJ010000211.1 GCA_024228495.1 bacterium
GGGTGAAATCGTCGCCGCCAGTAGGGTTCGTGGTTTGAGGAGCTTCGATGGTCGATGATCTGCCAAAACTATCGGCGTGAATGCCGGAATCGTCACCTGTAATGGCAGAGGTGGAATAATTGTTGGCAGAAATCAGGCCGCCGGTGCCGGAAAGGTAAAAGGTCCCCCCGGGTTCTACAGCTGCGAAATCGGTACTGGCCGCAAGCCCGATCCTAACGAAATCAGATCGCACAGCTTCGAATGGTGTCATTTTGTTGATATCATCCTACCAGGCTCTTCAATCGAACCAATTTCAAATTACTCAAGGAACTACTGATAACTGATTAACCACAAGCTGAAACCTGGTACGAAATTACATGAGCAAAATACTATTATTTATATGCAAAATCAAGGGGGATTCTCTAAAACACTCCCAAAAATTACAAATTACGATAATCGCATGGACGCCCCGGTGATTGCAAAATCATCAGCAATCATTGCGCTTGTCCACGCATGAATAACCGCATTGTTTGTAGCATCTGAAGTGGTGTTGGATCGACCGTATAGCCAGCACCTTATGTAATAGCCAAAGCTTCACGATCTTCTAAATAGTCTGTATTTAAATAGGCATGTTGAGAATGTCTTTATAGGCGCTGATGACTTTATCTCGCACGGTGACGAGGGTTTCAACTGCCAATTCGGTTTCGGCAACTGCTGTCACCACATCAACGATCGAGGCTTTGCCTTCGGCCATTGCCATGGCCTTGCTTTCGGCAACACGGCCCGTATCGAGCGTGCCTGTGACGGCTTTTTCCACCATTGCGCCAAAACTACCGGAACCTGACACGGGTGCTGTTGGCAAACCAAGACCACCATCTGCCTTGCCAGCGGCATCGGCTATTGGTTTTGTCAAACGCTGGGCTGCGGCATAGGCATTGGCAGCGCCTGTTGCTGTAATTGTCATTTTTAATTATTTCCCGTTCGAAGTGATGGCTCAAAGAGCCAAAAGCTAGCCGCGTAAAATATCCAGTGTACGAGCCAGCATGCGCCGAGTGGACCCGATCACATTGAGATTGGCTTCATAGCTGCGCTGTGCTTCACGCATATCAACCATTTCTATGAGCGTATTGACATTAGGGGTTTTGACAACGCCCTTGTCATTGGCGGCAGGATTGCCGGGATCAAATTTTTCGCCAAATTCCGCACGATCAAGCTGTACGCGCCCCTGTTTCACGACATTTGCACCTACTTCACTATCAAAGACTTCGCGAAACGTCGGGATACGTCGCTGGTACGGATCGCCGCCCTTGACGCTTGACGTTGATTCAGCATTGGCAATATTCTCGGCGATCACTTTCATGCGCCCTGATTGCGCCCTGAGACCAGAAGCCGCCACCTGCATGCTTTTCAACAAATCCATTACCTAGCTCCTCCCACGTATCGCTGTTTTCAATATCCCCAGCGAACGCGAATAAAGCGTACTGGCGACCTGATAGTCATAGGCGTTGCCCGTGACCTTTATCATTTGTTCCTCGAGCACCACCCCATTGCCTTCGGGTGTAATTTCCCAACCACCGCCATTATTGCTGCCAAAATTTGAGCGGGCATCAGCCATCACAGACCCTTGAATATGCGCAGCACTTGTACGGACCATCCCTACGGGCGGCAAGACCTGCCCCCTGCTACTTGCCTGTTCCACTTTAAAGGTTGCCAGGTCGTGGCCCTTGTAGCCCGGCGTATCGGCATTGGCGACATTTTGTGCCAGCAATGTCTGACGTTGCTGGTGCCAGTTCATTTTGCTTTTGAGAACGGCAAACATGGGAATAGAATCGAGTGCCATTGGTGAGGCGATCCCTTCTGTATGAAATGTGGACGCGCAAGTGATACAAATTCGCCACTTACACGCATCAATCAGGCAAAGTTTGCCGCCTTGATGGTTAAAATTACGTAAATAAGTACCTATAGTTAACACGCTTATCCTGAGAATTAGCTTGTTTACGCGGAAAATTGGAAATGAACATGAGAATCAGTTAAGGTTTGACGGGGAATTATTTGCCGACATTTCACAAACTAACTGTTTGCGATGATCGTTTGCGCCAACTGATGATGATCCACTGATATCCTTTTGGGGTTTTGGTTTTTCATAGATTTGGCAGGCTGCTGAACAGGTAAAACAACTATAAGGACGTTCATTTCATGGGGGATTTTTTCTTTTACATTGCAGCATTTATATTTGTTATCGCGCTGATCGTATTGGGGGCTTGGCTATGGCGCTCCATGCTGGAACGCGGCGTCAATTTGCCCGGCAATGGCCTGTTCAAAGCCACAAGCGAAAAACGCATCGGGACCATCGAAACCACAAGCATCGATAGTCGGCGCAAACTTGTATTATTGCGGCGCGACGGGGTTGAGCATCTGATCATGACGGGAGGACCTGTCGATGTGGTGATTGAAACCGGCATCGAGCGATCTGCTACCCGTCATACGAGCTCCAGCTCTTATGGCAGTGATCAATCCCAAAGCGCGCGGTCCTACGGCGGCTCTTCGCTTGAAAAGCGCCTTGCCAGCGCTCGTGATCCCGAGATTGATTCGCCGCGACGTGCAAATGACTAAGCGACGCAAAAACCCGGCTGCTCAAGCAGCAAGGCCCCAAAAAGGTATCATTGCAAGATTATTCTCCCTTAGCGCTTTGGTACTTGGTCTTCTAGTCGTTTTCAATGATCCAGGTCATGCGCAAAATATCACCATCGGCTTTGGCGAAGGTGGTGACAATGGCGTGACAGAGCGCGCCATACAGATGATCGCCCTCATCACGATCTTGTCGCTGGCTCCCTCCATTCTTATCATGGTCACCTCGTTCACACGCATTGCTGTTGTGTTGTCTTTGTTGCGCACAGCCATCGGGGTACAACAATCGCCGCCAAATACGGTGATCATATCTCTTGCGTTGTTCCTCACCGCCTTCATCATGACCCCGGTGTTTGAAAAAGCCTATGAGAGCGGCATCGCGCCCTTGATGAGCAATGAGATCAAACTGCCCGAAGCATTCACCAAAGCCAGTCAGCCCTTTAAGGTATTCATGTTGGAAAATGTGCGTGACAAAGACTTGCAACTGTTTATGGATTTGTCGAAATCAAAAACACCAGCAACCCGCGATGATGTGGAGCTGCGCATCCTGGTGCCAGCTTTCATGATTTCAGAATTGCGCCGCGCCTTTGAGATCGGTTTTTTACTGTTTGTCCCCTTCGTTGTTATTGATATGGTTGTGGCCTCTGTACTGATGTCTATGGGTATGATGATGTTGCCACCGGTGATGATCTCCCTGCCCTTCAAGCTGATATTTTTTGTCCTCGTCGATGGCTGGCATCTGGTGGCGGGCAGTCTCGTCAAAAGCTATACCGGATAAACCTCGTCGCGCATTATTGAGATCATGAAGATTGCGAATGGACTTCCCAATGGACCTTCATAAAACCAGACCAGGCGGGACAACCACGCAAGTGCAAATGCTGACCCGCTACAAGGCATGGGCAAACGTGCTGACGTTTAAAACCGTCATGCAACTACCAAAAGATGAACTCGTCAAGGAACGAAAAACCAATTTCAAATCAATCATTCATACGCTCAATCATGTCTATGTCGTCGATGATGTTTTTAAAGCCCATCTAACAGGACAAACACATCCCTATACGAGCCGCAATACGGATCATCCCCCGGCCATTGAAACATTGTGGCAAACAACACGCTTGATGGACGATTGGTATGTTGAATTATCTGACAGGCTAAGCGCTGATGACTTGCAAGAGGTAATAGAGTTCACATTTGTTGGTGGGGGCGATGGCGCTATGACCCGCGAGCAAATCTTGCTTCATATTGTCAATCATGGCACCTATCATCGGGGGTTTGTCTCCGACATGTTGCATCAAACACCAGCCCGATTTGGCTCAAATGACTTACCAGTATTCTTGCGCGATATCTGGTCAAAAAATGCCTAAACTAAACTCTTGAAAACCGGCAGGCGTAACTGTAAAAGCCTTGATCGAACCCACTTAGCGATGCGGAATGCAAAGACGATGAAACCACATTTTCCCGGATTGAGCCTGCTGCTCGCGACCTTCATGTCGTTGATGCTCTTGACGTCACCCTTGCACGCGCAAACACCTGATGCCAGCGAGCTGACCCGCCAGACAACGATCTGGAAAAAACTGTTGGATAAGGCCGATGCTGAAATAAAAAAAGCCACTTATACCGACGTTCAACTGTCAGAAATGACGAGCAAAATGGAAAAAGCCAGCCTGCAGATCAAGCAATTCATTGCTCAAATCGAGCCCTTTTCCAAAGATACAAAAATCCTTCTGGACAAACTGGGGAAACCGCCAAAAGCCCGTGAACCTGCCGAGGCACCAGAGGTAGCCAAGCAGCGTGAAGAGCTCCTGAAGCGCTTCACGCAAACAGATGGCGCAACACGTTCTGCCACCTCTTTGCTCGAGCGATCCGAGCAGATCAGGAAGATTGTTCACGATCTGCGGCGCAACCTGTTCAGCAGCCAAATTCTGGAGAAAGGCAGCTCTCCTTTCACCTTGTTCCTATGGCGTGAAGGGGTGTTTGAACTATCCAGGGTCAGCAACAGGATCAGCAAGATTACCCTCGGCTGGTCGCGTCAGCATTCGAGCAGTCATCTCGCACTTCTGACCCTCGCGGCCTTGGCAACCTGGCTCATCCTGTTTGCTCTGATGCGCCGTGGCATCGAATTTCATCGCGCCTATCCTATCGGCCCACCGCCACCGTTCTTTAAGCGAGCTGCTTCCGCCGGGGCCGTATCGATCATACGAGCCATGCCGCCGATCATTGCAGCGATCTTATTCTACGGTAGCCTATATTATTTCGGGATGTTGACCTACCCGTTCGACATTTTGGTACCGGTCGCTCTGGGGGCATTTTGCGCCATTGCGGCAATACGAGCCATGTCGACAACTCTGCTAGCTCCCACGCGCCGTCTGTGGCGCATTTTTCCTGTTGCCAGCTCCGTCGCCAGACGTCTCAATGGTTTGATCTTCGCTATTGCACTGATCTATGGCGTGGATCTGTTTTTGAACGCGCTCAGTAATACCCTGCTAATACCCCTGTCTTTGACGATCTTGCAAAGCGCCATCGCCTCGGTGCTGTTCGCGGGGCTGTTGGTGGGTATTTTACGCACCCCCTTTCGCGCTCACACGCTGGCCCGCGCCAAGCATCATTCCAGCTTGACGAAATTATTAAAAATACCGCTTTGGCTGATTGTTATTGCCGTCCTGATTGCAACGGCTCTGGGCTATATTTCCCTTGCACGTTTTTTAACACAACAAACCGTCATCACTGGGTCAGTTCTTATCATGCTCTATCTCACACATCTGACGATCGGCGAATTTACTGACAGCTTTGACGAACCGAAAAATATGACCAGTCGGTTCCTGTCAGACTCGTTTGGTTTCAGCCAGCAGCGCCGTGAACAGCTTGGTGCCGTTTCCATGCTGGCGCTGAACGCCGTTTTGTTTCTCACTGCTCTGCCCTTCCTGGCACTGCAATGGGGGTTTAGCTGGCAAGACGTGATAAGCTGGTCACGACAGGCTCTGTTTGGATTCGAATTTGGCGGGCTGACGATTTCACTGGTGTCCATACTCATCGCCCTGGCAGTGTTCTTTTTTGGTGTTGTTTTTACCAAAATATTCCAACGCTGGCTTGATCAAAAAATCCTCTCGAAAAATCAATCGAAAACGGGTGCGGAAGACAGTATCAAAACAGCCGTGGGCTATCTTGGCATCATCATCTCTGCACTCATCGCACTTAGCTATACCGGTATCGGTCTTGGCAATCTGGCGATTGTTGCAGGTGCATTATCCCTTGGCATCGGCTTTGGCCTGCAAAGCATCGTCAATAACTTCGTCTCGGGCCTGATTCTGCTGGCAGAGCGCCCCATCAAGGTGGGGGACTGGATCGCGGTTGCAGGAGAAGAAGGAAATGTGCGGCGCATTTCTGTCCGCTCCACCGAAATAGAAACCTTTGATCGCACCCATATCATCGTCCCCAATTCGGAACTCATATCGGGTACGGTCAAAAACTGGACCCTGCGCAGCCCGCTTGGCCGAGTGGTAATTAATATTGGGGTTTCCTATGAGGCCGACCCGGACGAGGTTCACGATATACTGCTCAGGGTCGCCACTTCGCATCCAGCCATTCTCGAATATCCCGAACCCCAGGTCATGTTTATTGATTTTGGTGCCAATTCACTGGACTTTTCACTGCGCGCTTTTCTCAGCGATATTACCAATTCGATGACCGTACGCTCACAGCTACGCTTCGAATTATTGCGGGCGCTGCGCGAGGCGGACATTTCTATTCCGTTTCCTCAAACCGACTTGCATCTTGCCGATATTGACCGGCTGGAAGCTGCACTTCGCGGCCCCAGAAACAATCAAAACAGATCATCAAACAAACGATCACATAAAGATTCTCGTTCGGGCCGGCCATCAAAGCCACCACAAAAAACTTGAACGAGCGACTAAAAAGTCCCAATCTTGTCAAACTGACTTTAGACCGTCGAAATCGAGGACATCATTTAAAGGAGACGATCCGTGCGCAAGCAAAATCGACAAAGCTTGTTATCCTTGATCACCGTTGTCTTCACGCTCATATTCTGCGCGCCGCTCCATGCCATGGGAGGCGCTTCTTCAAAAACCATCGACAGCAAACGACATGCACTCGTCATCGGCAATTCGGCCTACGCCCACACCTCTCCTCTGGATAACCCCGCCAAGGATGCCCGGTTGATCGCCGCCGCCCTCGAAAATGCCGATTTCAATGTACGCCTTCATACCGACCTCACACAAAAACAAATGAAACGGGCGATGCGCGATTTCTCGCGAAACCTGCGTTCCATTGGTCCAAAAGCGGTGAGCTTGATCTATTTTGCCGGCCACGGCACCCAGGTGGCGGGGCGCAACTATCTTGTGCCGGTTGACGCCAATATCGAGATCGAGCAGGATGTGAGCATTGAAACCCTGGCGGTCGATGAGATGCTTGGGCAAATGGAAGCGATTGACGGAGCCTTGTCGATCATCATCCTAGATGCCTGCCGTAACAATCCCTACAAGCGCGGCTACCGCTCCAGCGTGCGAGGTCTCGCCTCTCTAAAAGCCGTCAAAGGGTCCATCGTCGCCTATTCAACCGCCCCTGGCACGGTTGCCTCTGATGGGGTGGGTGCCAATAGCCCTTACGCCACCGCTCTTGATAAATATTTGCGTGTCGGTGGTCTCTCGATTGAAAAAATGTTCAAGAATGTGCGCGTCGAGGTCGACCGGGTCACCAAAGGTTTGCAAACACCGTGGGAAGAAAGTTCGCTGTTTGGCGACTTCGTCTTCTTGCCAGGACAAGCCAGTAGCTCGCAAAATAGATCTGGACCAAGTTCAAATAACAAAACCAGCGCAGGTGATACCCGTCTTGCTGCCGAAACCGCCTTTTGGAATACGGTCAAGGACAGTGATAACCCCGCCACCGTCGAAAGCTATTTGCGCACCTTCCCATCTGGCCTGTTCGCACCCCTTGCCAAACTTAAACTTGCCACACAAAAAGCCAAACGACAAAAGGATCTTGAGTTGATTAAACAAGGACGAGTAAGCGCACTGGTCGCCGCTCGCAGCAATAAGGCAAAACGCCATAGGCCAAGGCCTAGATCCTCAAAAGAAGACTGCCTGTCATTCTATCGCACGGACGGTCAGGATCTCTATTGTGCCAGCTCGGTACTGCAAGCTCAAAAAGGCAATAAATATGGCGTCGCCAGCCTGCTTGATGACAGTAATTTCACCGCCTGGTTCGAGGGCGATCGAGGCATTGGGATTGGACAATGGATATTAGTGGATTTTGGAGAATTGCGCACGCTCAGGAAAATCACCGTCAAAAATGGCTATAACAAGAAAAAAAGCCTCTATTACAGCAATAGCCGCGTACGGACCCTGTCGTTGATTTTTTCCGGCGGACAGACGCGCCGTTCTCTGGTTTTAAAAGACCAGCCGGGACGTCAGTCCTTTCAAATCCCTGGCAAGATCAAGGCACGCTGGGTACAGTTAAAAATCCAATCCGTGATCAAGGGCAAGAAATATAGCGATACTGGCCTCAACGAGCTGCGTGTCTTCACCAGCCCAGTGGCGAATTAAACGCAATGAACCCTTTTCATTCCATTGCCCGCTGGTCTTTTGCACTCCTGATCGTTCTGTTCTTTGGATCGATGCCACAGCTCAACGCCAAACAGCCCTCAAGCGATCTGCCCCTGGACTTTGTCTATTTACGCGATGTCGCCCCCACTATTCTTCAGGATATGCGCTATGCCAGCGCCAATAATTTTACGGGCAAGAAGCTGCCAGGTTATCAAGCAAGTGAATGCATATTGCGCGCTCAAGTCGCGCGAGCTCTTTTACAGGTCCAGACAAACGTGGAAAAAAATGGCTATAGCCTCAAGGTCTATGACTGCTATCGCCCTCATCGCGCGGTACGGGCCTTTGCGTTATGGGCACGAGATCATAAACACCACTCTGCGAAAAATTATTATCCGCGGATTGCCAAGACCACCTTGTTCAAGAGAGGATATATTGCAAAGCGCTCCACCCATTCACGTGGGTCAACCATAGATCTCACGCTGGTAAAACTGCCCGCTGCTCCCCAGCCCTTGTTTGATCCATCAACGAAACGCAAAGCCTGCAATGATCCCGACAGAGAACATCTCGACAACGGCCTGAATATGGGAACGGCATTTGATTGTTTTGATGTCATGAGTCACACCAATCATCGCGCCATCACAGGCCAGGCACGCAACAATCGGCACCGCTTGCGAAATGCCATGAAACGTCTTGGCTTTGCCAATTACCGCAAGGAATGGTGGCATTACAGCTATCAAAAACGAAAATATCCGCTGACCTCTCATGACTTTATCATTCAACCAAGAACCGCTCAAAAATAGCAAACATCCAAAGCCCACCAAAAAAACCGCTTCTGGCATCTGATATGCCAAAAGCGGTTTTTAAAAATTCTATTGAAAACAACCTAGCGCTTGTGACCCAGTTTCATTTTCTTGGCCAGTGAGCGGCGTTTTTCCGAATAGTTAGGGGCAACCATTGGATAGTCATGCGGCAAGGACCATTTTTCACGATATTCTTCTGGAGACATATCATAATGGGTTTTCAAATGCCGCTTCAGCGATTTGAACTTTTGCCCATCTTCCAGACAGATGAGATAGTCTGGCTGAATTGATTTTTTGATCGATACTGCTGGCTTGTATTCTTCTTGTGGTGGCGTACTGGCCTTCACCGCAGCTGTATTGAGCGCATCATAAACTTCGCTAATGATGTGCGGTAGTTCAGCAGCTCCAACCGTATTGTGTGAGACATAAGCAGCAACGACATCTGCTGCCAGATGTACCAACTCTGTCTGTTCCTGATATTCTTCCATTTTTACTCTGCTTTCTTATTCATCAGATGTCCCCGAAGTCAGCCATTATTATTATTTCGGCTAACTGATCCCGTTGATCCGTGACTGTTACATTAAAGTCTTTATCAACACCCTTCAGAAGATATATAACAAAAGACCACAAAACCTAATGGATTTTCTTCAATTGACATTGAAACAAACCAAACGGGCTGCATATAATTACACAATATAAAATATCAAATCAATAGATACTATTGTTAGACTTGATAATTTATCCACATTTACCTGCAAACGCTGCTTTAATATGATTACCAGCGGCAACCATATTGCATAACACTTCATATCGGCTCTGCCACATTAAATATCAGCAAATGCGAATTTAAAGTAAGTGACACAGATCGTCACCCAAGATCAATGTATTAAAACACTGTTCTCCTCCTTTTCGATGCGACATATCGACCAAAACTGTCGTCTAGTACGAAAACTGCCCCCAGAAGGCGTGTTAGTATGAGATTTTGATGACCTGTGCTTGGTTGTATTTGAAAATAACTATGATCCCGTGATTATTTTTGCAACCGTGGATATAGGCCTTGATCTTGACTAACAACCTTTCCTCCAACCCCGAAGGCGAACAATCCGCACAAGAGCCTTGTATTTTGCTTGAATCTGCGTACAAATCAGGGACAAATACACCTTTATTGATCTCCCAATAAATCCCTTGCCTGCTTACCACATAACCCGAACAAATTTCGCAAGCCCCTATATGAACAAAACTCCCGCCAATCCGCCCATCGCCCCAAAGCATCGCGAAACCACAAACGTTCATGGCCACGAGCTCAATGATGACTATGGCTGGCTGCGCGCCGATAACTGGCAGGATGTGCTCAAAGATCCCAGCGTTCTTGCCAGCGATATACGCACCCATCTGGAAGCTGAAAATGCTTACACGGGCGCTATCATGACAAAAACGGAAGGCCTTCAGGAAACGCTCTATGAAGAGATGAAAGGGCGGATCAAGGAAGATGATAGCTCAGTGCCCAGCCCTGATGGTCCCTATAATTATTATTCACGGGTCATTGAAGGTGAGCAATATCCAGTTTTTTGCCGGCGGCCAATTGAGGGCGGAGAAGAGCAAGTATATCTCGATGGCAACAAACAGGCTTCGGGCCATGCCTTTCATCAGATCCATGCTGCTTCGCACAGCCCCGATCACAAGCTCCTCGCCTGGTCTTATGACACACAAGGGTCGGGCTATTGCACTTTGGTTATCGAAGAAATCGACACGGGCATGCGCTTAGACACCGTCATTGAGAATACCGGCGGCGGCATATTCTGGTCGCGCGATACACGCTATCTGTTTTACGCAAAATATGACGATCACAACCGCATCCGCTGGATCTATCGCCACAAGCTTGGAACAAAGATCAGCGATGATGTGATGATCTTTGAAGAAGAAGATACCGGCTTTTTTCTGGGCCTCAGCGAAACGCAAAGCGGCCGTTTTATCCTCATTGATGCCCATGATCACGAAACCCATGAGGTGCGATTGATCGATGCGCAGAACCCCCTTGAGACTCCAAAGCTTATCGCGGTTCGCGAAAAAGAACATGAATATTCGGTGGAACACGATCAAAGCAATGACCGCCTGATCATTCATACCAATTGCCAGGACGCACAAGATTTCAAGATTATGGAAGCGCCACTTAGCGATCCGCGCCGTGAAAACTGGCGCGATATTGTTCCTTACCAGCAAGGCCGCCTGATCCTCGATGTGGTCGCCATGAAGCGTCACTTGGTCCGCCTTGAGCGCGAAAACGCCCTGCCGCGTATCGTCATCACCTCACTCAAAGACAATGAAGAACATACAATTTCTTTTGAGGAAGAAGCCTATAGCATTGGCATGTCGGCAGGCTATGAATATGACACGGACACGACCCGCTTCACCTATTCCTCCCCGACAACCCCTTCGCAAGTCTTTGACTATGATATGCGAACAAAAGAGCGTACTTTGCGCAAGACCCAAGAAGTACCCTCTGGTCACGACCCCAAGGACTATATCACGCGCCGTATTATTGCCCCGGCCCGCGACGGCGAGCAAATCCCGGTAACGCTGCTTTATCGCGCGAGCACGAAAATCGATGGCTCCGCTCCCATGCTGCTTTATGGCTATGGCTCCTATGGCATATCCATCCCCGCAGGCTTTTCGACGGTCCGTCTTTCCCTCGTGGATCGGGGGTTTGTCTACGCCATCGCGCATATCAGAGGCGGCGAAGAAAAGGGACGCGCCTGGTATCTGGATGGCAAACGCGCAAACAAGAAAAATACATTCAATGATTTCATCGATAGTGCACAGCATTTGATCGATAAAAAATTCACCCGCAAAGGCCAGATCATCGCACAAGGCGGATCTGCTGGCGGCATGTTGATGGGCGTAGTTGCCAACTGGGCAGGAGAGCTGTTTGGCGGCATTATCGCCGAAGTGCCGTTTGTTGACGTGCTTAACACCATGCTGGATGACACCTTACCACTCACACCTCCTGAATGGCTGCAATGGGGAAACCCCATCAAAAGCCAGGAAGAATATGAATATATCGCCTCCTATTCTCCCTATGATAATGTGGAGGCAAGGGATTACCCGCCGCTTCTCGTGCTGTCGGGCATCGCAGACAGCGCCGTAACTTACTGGGAGCCTGCCAAATGGGTGGCCAAATTGCGCGAAATGAAAACCAATGACGAGCCCCTACTTCTCAAGCTTAATATGGAGGCTGGCCATGGCGGTGCGTCCGGGCGCTTTGACTACCTCAAAGAAATCGCTGTTGCTCAGGCCTTTGCAATCGAGGTGAAAAACCTCCAAAATACTGGCAGCTAGCGCGTAACTATAGTAACTATGGCGCAAATGTTTATCGACGAGCCTCTGACAAATATGTAAAATATAGATCAACAGGCGATATTTTATAAATAATTCGCAATAGTTCGGTTAGTCGGTGCCTAGATTAGTAAGGTTTTGGAACTCATGAGTGACAAGGATTTCGTTGAAAAAGCGGCTGTGAAGGGGCTTTCTCGTAAAACCGATAAAAAACCGGAACCGTCAAAAAAATCAACGATCCCGGAAAAGGGCAGTGCCGAAGCTGAAATCCATCGGCAAGCAGCTTTAGAGGCTGATATTCACTTCTCGAAACCAGACCTGCCACAAAAAGGCGGAGCGGAAGCAGCCGTTCATATTATGGCTGCCAAAGGTTCAAAAGCCGAGCATGGAGCCGGATTTGGCTTCCTCGCCCTTGCGCTGCTGGTACCGCTGGCAGTTATCGGCGGGCTATATGCTTATAGTGGGAACCTTCAAGAGGGTGCAAAATCCACGAATAAAACCTCCAATGCCAAGACCACTGATCCAAAATCAGTGCCAAAACCCTCTACCAAAGCAAGTGCCAAAGCAGGCGACAAAATCCCCAAAATCACGAAACCGGCCAAGGTGCCCGCAAAAGCAACCGTGACCCCCCCGAAAGTCTCAGCCAAAACGGTGCCAACACCCCCGAAAACAGCCACCAAGATAGCCGCCAAAACAGTTACGAAAACCGTGGCAAAAAATGGAAAACCTCAATGGAACTATAAAAACCTCAACTGGGCCTCGCTTGACCCCTCGTTCAAGACCTGCGGCACAGGCAAAAGCCAGTCTCCGATTGATATCAATCCCAACAACCCGCTGCCCGGCCCAGGTTTCGCATTCAGATACGTCCCCACAGCAGGCAAAGTGATCAATAATGGCCACAGCATACAAGTTGATCTGGACAAACCCGCTAAAGGCTCCCCCAATCAGGTGCTGGTCAATGGCAAACCCTATGATCTCAAGCAATTCCATTTTCATACGCCAAGCGAGCATACGATCAATGGTCGATATGCGCCGATGGAAGTTCATCTGGTACATGAAAATGCCCAGGGTCAATTAGCTATCGTCGCCGTCATGATTTCTGCGGGTGGGCAAAACCAGCTAATTGACAAGATGCCAATACCCGCAACAAAAGGTGATTACAGCACCAGCGGTGGCCCTAATATCAACTCCGCTTTATTGCTGCCGCGCAATCGCCACTCCTTTACCTTCACAGGATCCTTGACCACCCCGCCCTGTACGCAAAATGTTGGCTGGATTGTCCTGCAAACGCCCCTCATGATCGCCCCGAGCACCCTCGCAAAATTCCAGAAAGTCATGGGCAATAATGCGCGCCCAGTGCAGCCCACGAATGGACGCGGTCTTTACGCCGGTCATTGAAACAGGTTGGAATTGACCCGTTCGATTTGAGCGGATAGAGATGGTCTTCAATGAGACAATTCAATTGAAAGACAAAAATGTCCCACAACAGCTTTGGTCACCTTTTTCGCATCACTACTTGGGGGGAAAGCCACGGCCCAGCCATAGGCTGCGTGATTGATGGCTGCCCTCCCGGCATTGCCATCACCGCCAACGAAATCCAGGCCTTTCTCGACAAGCGCCGCCCCGGCCAATCACGCCATACAACCCAGCGCCGCGAACCCGATCAAGTGAAAATCCTTTCCGGAGTGTTTGAGGACAAAGACACGAACGGACTGCGTACGACCGGCACGCCCATTTCGCTGCTCATTGATAATGTCGACCAACGCTCCAAAGACTATAGCAATATCAAGGAAACCTTCCGCCCGGGGCATGCCGACTATACCTATACAAAAAAATACGGGCTACGCGATTATCGTGGCGGCGGTCGCTCCTCAGCGCGCGAAACCGCCATGCGCGTCGCCGCTGGTGCCATCGCCCGCAAAGTCATTCCGGGGCTGAAAATCTCTGGAGCCCTCGTGCAGATCGGCGAACATAAAATCAATCGCAATAACTGGGACGATGAGCAGATCAGCAAGAACGATTTCTTTTGTCCCGATGCAGATGCTGCCAATGAATGGGCAACCATCCTCGACAAGGTACGCAAGGATGGATCGTCACTGGGCGCCATTATCGAGTTGACCGCCACCGGCGTACCGCTCGGAATTGGCGCACCCGTCTATGGCAAACTCGATCAGGATCTCGCCTCCGGCCTCATGAGCATCAATGCTGTTAAAGCCGTTGAAATAGGCGCAGGCTTTGATGCCGCCGCCCTGTCAGGCGAGCAAAATGCCGATGAAATCCGCACTGGCAAAGACGCGCCGAATTTTCTCTCCAACAATGCCGGTGGCATATTGGGCGGCATTTCAAGCGGCCAGCCCGTGGTGGCGCGCTTTGCCGTCAAACCAACCTCTTCTATTCGCACGCCGCGCAAAACCATCACACGTGATGGATCAGAAACAGTAGTCTCGACCAAGGGCCGCCATGATCCTTGCGTTGGCATCCGCGCCGTACCTGTTGGTGAGGCCATGATGGCGCTGGTACTGGCGGATCACTATTTGCGGCATCGCGGACAAGTTGGATAATACGCCAGCAACGCGGCAGATTATTCAGCTGGAACCACAGGCTCATCAAGAGTCCTCCCGCTTCCTTTCGACATTTGCTGGGGAGGAAGCGGTGTCAGATCAAGTCGGAACTAATTCAAATTACAAATAAAAAAGGCACCCCTTGGGGATACCTTTTTTATGCAACGATGACTTGGTTCATTTGTAGTAGCTCAGACTTGATCTGACACAGATGTTATGAGCGTTACGATTTTATCGTACAGTCCGCTCTACCCTCGACAACAGACATAC
>JAAETJ010000212.1 GCA_024228495.1 bacterium
CAGAACGGTAGTAGATACGCTGGGGAGTATGAATGACGCTACTAATAGGTTGGCTTTGACCACAAGGTTCTTCGGTGATGACGCTCAACGACTGGGTGTTTTGTTTCAAAATGGTAATAAAGGCTTAAAGGAGTTTGCAGACCAGGCGCATAGTCTCGGTTTGGTTTTATCTGAGGAAATGGCAAACAATGCGGCGGCGGCTAATGACCAGCTTACTATAATGGGCAAGGTTGTTGGTATTCAGGCGACCAGCGTGCTTGTTTCTCTCGCACCTATTATCACTCAAGTGGGTCAGGCGTTCGCAGATGCCGCGCCAAAAGTAGCTGCTTTTTTTGGACAGTTTGGTGAGGTTGAGGGAATGACACGCGGCGCGGCTACAGAAGCCATGCAAGACGCGAGTCGGGAATATGATCGGTTGGCGGAAAAACTACAGCGCCGACAGTTAATTGATAAGGATCCAAGTCAATCCAGACAGTTTAGCGATCTGCTTCTGCCCTCTGAAGAGGACATACAAGAACGGTTAGCCCATTACAAAAAGGTTTTTGAATCCACCATTTCGCGGTTGCGCGAACTAAACAAGGGGCCTGAGGTTAATGTATTAGATGAGGCGGCAAAAAAGGCAACCGAGGCATTTAATGAGATGGGCGCGGCGGCAAGTAAGGCGTCACCTGAAACCAAAAAGCTATTTGACACCAAAGCAGGCAACCCGCTCGACGGCATGGCATCAGATGCCGCTAAAATCTCCAAGACATTTAACCTAATCGGCAACGCTTTAACCATAGACGGTAAGGGTGGCGACGCAAAGCAGAGCATTGAAGACGCGGCAGCGGCAATCAATAAACTAGCTAAAGAGGGAACGGTGGCAGAGCAGACCATTAAGGATATGACCGCTAGTTTAAATGAGGCGCGAACAGGAAAGGAAAGTCCAGAACTAAAATTAATCGCAACCATTGAAGACACACAAGCGAAGGCA
>JAAETJ010000213.1 GCA_024228495.1 bacterium
ACCTTGATAGTTACGAGCACCGGTATTGCCAAAATTCGCGCCATTGCCAGCACCCTGCCCTGATCCCTGTCCAGCGCCTTGTCCGGCACCCTGACCGGAAGCGTTGCCACTCATATTACCGCCAAAGCCAAAATTGCCGCGTGCGTTACCCTGTGCATTGCCCTGCGTATTGCCTTGTGCAATTCCCTGGCCATATCCCCGACCATTGCCCTGGTAACCACCTTGATAGTTACGAGCACCGGTATTGCCAAAATTCGCGCCATTGCCAGCACCCTGCATTGCAACCGGGTTAGCTGGAGTGACCACTTTTTGCTCCGCAGCCTGCGCAACGCCGATCACTAAAAAAAGTGCTGACACCGAGACTGAGGACAATAATTTTGTGCCGAATACACGATTTTTCATTTCATACTCCCTTTTCAAGCAGAACCAAGTGTTGATAACTACTTGCTCACTAATAAATTCAAATTTTTCCACATGCGTTACATGCAATAACAAAGTTATCAATTTGGTTTAGTTGTACTTTACTATCAACTAGCATAATTTACAATATTCATATATAAGAATGTTAGTGCAAATTGTCACACCAGATAAAGTCTAAGTAATTTCCTGTACATTAACAGGTAGCACTTGAAATCATTTGGCTTTTCTGGAACCCTTCCTCATTAATTTACGAGCCTGCCCAATCCAGTCTTCACGCTGGATCCGACCTGCCAGATCAATTGTCCCATCCTCTGCTTCGATGATTTCATTAACATCAAGCTTGGATAGCTGAGAAAATGTAGTAACCCCGAGTTCATTCAGGATTTTTTCAAGCTTCGGTCCAACACCATTAATCTCTTTCAGATCATCGGCAATCACCTCTTGCGGGCGCTCTTCTTCAAGAGCCTTACCTTTACTTATTTTTTCTTGAGACGTTTTTAAAGACTTGGTCTGTTTGCTCGGGCTAACGTCACCCGGCTTTTTATCCTCTAGCTGCTTTTGAGCGCGCTCATCTCTCGCTTTCTTCTTTGCCTTGACGTCTTTTTTACCTTTTGCCCTGGCTGATTTTTTGGCCTTGGATTTTTTGGCCTTTTTAGCTTTTGTTTTGGTGCTTTTCTTGGTTTTCTTGTCCTCATCAGCCGCGCTGATATCATCCTCATCGGCTTCGCTCTCAAGAGCGCTTTTCACAAGCTTGCCGGGACGCCCCTCTTCGGACACAATAACGCGAGCGCTATCCGTAACCGGCTCCGCAAAAGAGGAGTTTTTCGAACCATCACTTTGCACATTACCACCCGTAAGCTTGGCACGCGCAAGCTTGGCCAGCTGCCCCCAGGATAACCAAACGAAATATGGCAGGGATTTTAGATTCGCAAGCGGGTTCTTCATCATGCCATTGATCGCACCAAGCACACCTCCGACAATGGCGCTTGCAGCTTTGGTAGACTTCTTGGATTTACCAGCGGCACTTGACGAAAACTCAGTTTCTCCACTGGTCCGATCATCGAGCAGTGAGGCTTTAATCTCTTCCAGACGAGCACTCCCGGTTCCAATAGTTTCAGTGGCACCGCCAGATTGGGCTGTTTCGGTCGCCAGAATCGTATTCGTCACCTGCTCATCCGTATCACAAACCGGAAACTCATAGGCACCTGGTGCCTTGACGCAAGCCAGAGGGATAATGAACAAGGTCAGAACCGTTGACACGATTGCGCCGAACATCAAGGAAATCGCCATGCCCTGAAAAATGGGGTCGCCAATAATACTAAAGGCACCCGCAATCATCGTCAGCTGCGTAATCAGGATCGGCCGCGTTCTAGTCACTACCGCCTTGATCACTGCTTCGCGCAAAGAAACACCATTCGCCACTTCGTTCTTAGAGAAGTCAACAAGTAGAATAGAGTTACGCACGATAATGCCAGCAAGAGCGATCCAGCCAATCATCGAGGTCGCCGTAAATTCAGCGCCAAGCAGCCAATGCCCTGGAATGATACCGATCAGGGTCAGTGGAATTGGGGCCATGATAATGCCGGGCAATCTGAAATTACCGAATTCCCAAACCATCAGCATATAGATCAGCACGAGCGCCAGCATAAAAGCACCACCCATATCGCGGAACGTTTCAAAGGTCACTGTCCATTCACCCGTCCACTCATAGGAGGAGACGAAACTATTGGCAGGAGCGCCAAAATAATGCGGCCACATGCCCTCCTCATTACCGGGCGGAATATAATCATACAGATATTTCTGCACTTCAAGCATGCCATAGATCGGCGCTGCCAGGCCAGTTATTACACCCGATGTTTCACCGGTGACATATTCAACATTACGAAGATCTTTGTGGTAGATAACGCGATCTTGCCGCTGCTCGACAAATCTGCCAAGCGCGGATAGAGGAATCATTTTGCCAGCCTTTGTCTGGACAGGCAACTCTCCAAGCCGCGAGACTTGCGAGCGCACATTCAGCGAAGCCTGCAAGATAATATAGCGCGGTTCAAGTTCGCGCCCCCGCTTTACATCTCCGAGCTTGAAGCCACCCATCACCATGGCAAGTTGATCGGTAATGTCAGACATTGACACACCATTGTGATCGGCCTTTTGGCGATCAATCACAAAGACCCAGGCATTGTGTGCTTCGGGCACATAATTATCCACATCAACAACACCAGGTGCCGCTTCAAACGCTTCTGTGATTTTCTTGACGACAATCTTGCGGGTCGTATCATCAGGGCCATAGACTTCGGCTACCATGCTCTGCAGAACCGGTGGCCCAGGTGGCATTTCGACAACTTGTATTTTGGCTCCAAGGGTTTTGGCAATTGGTGCCAAAAGCGCTCTTGCTGCTTCCGCTATCTGATGGCTGGAGCGCTCACGCTCCGACTTGTCGAGCAACTGCACCTGCAAGTCAGCTTGCCAAGGTCGTTTGCGCAAATAGTAATGGCGCACAAGACCGTTGAAATTAAATGGCGAGGCCGTTCCAGCATAACTTTGAACTGCGGTCACCTCATGGAAAGACGGTTTCCCGTCAGAATTTTCCTTGCGCAACAAAGCATCGGTCAAGCGTTGGACCACATTGGCCATCACCGGCAGTGCGGTACCTTCAGGCATGTTTACAACGACATTGAACTCTGGCTTGTTATCGAGTGGCAACATTTTCACCGCAACGCCCTGGAAATAGAACATTGAACAGGCCAGCATGAAAAACCCCCAAACGCCCATGCGGAACATGGTAGCCTTTTTGGGGTTGTCGATCATTGGTTCAAGAACCTTGCGGAAAAAGCCATTGAACAGTTCGCTGGTTTTATGCTCTTTCTCTTGCATAGCATTCAATTGACGCAGGCTTGGGCGCACACGAATGGCCAGCCAAGGCGTAAAAATAAACGCGGCATAGAGTGAGAA
>JAAETJ010000214.1 GCA_024228495.1 bacterium
GGTCATTTTGGGCACAACACGTTCATTCATGAATTGATCAGAGACTCCTTAAGTTGACAGTGCCATAAGGACTGTTCCAGTATGGTTCATCTGTATTTAAATAGAGGATTGTATAGTTGGCAAATATCACCAACAGACAACTTTCCTATTTTGTGGCGGTTGCGGAAACAAAAAGCATTGCTGAAGCGGCAGTTCAACAAAACATATCCCAACCTTCGATTTCATCGGCGCTCATCAAGATGGAGAGTATGTTGGGAGTTACTCTGTTTATCAGGCATCACGCACAGGGCGTATCGTTAACCCCAACGGGCACACGGCTATTGCCTCATGCGCGGGCGATACTGAGAGGGCTGAATGAGTTTGAGGGACTGGCACAAGCTCAGGCGGAGGATCCCATTGGGGAACTGTTAATTGGTTGCTATCCGACATTGGCGCCAATTTTCATGCCGGCGCTGATTAGTCATTTTCGGGAAAATTATCCGAAAGTGAATATCAGGTTTATCGAGGGAGCCGAGGACGAACTTTTACCAAAACTGGAGAATGGGGAAATCGATGCAGGGATTTTCTATGACATATCATTACCGGATAATGTAAAGCATCTTAAATTGAAGGCATGCAAACCTTATGTTTTGCTATGCGAGAAACACCCCCTGGCCAAACGTAAAGAAATAGAACTGAGCGCGGTTGCTGACGAACCATTTATTCTTCTGAACACCAGGTCCGGCAGAGAATACTTTCCCAGACTTTTCAAGGATGCGGGCATAAAACCGAAATTGTATTACAAATCAACATCGTTTGAAGTCATTCGAGGCATGGTTGCCCGAGGCATCGGGTTTTCCGTATTGATAACAAGGCCAGCCTCGAAAATGACTTATGACGGGCTAAACCTGGCACATGTTCCAATACGGGATCCGGTCGCCAGCGCATCGATTTGCCTGGTCAGAATGCCGGTTACAACGACCTCCAAAATGGTTGAAATTCTGAAAGATGCCTGTCTGATCGTAGCCAGGAAGCTGTGAGTATAACAAGCTTGTTAGTTAAGAAGGCTCTGCATAAAGGAAATGTATGCAATAACAATACTAATCCTGTTTGAACGCCTGATTGCGCCATGTGAAAATTCTGTCTTAAGGTAGTTATCAGGTGACCCCATGAAACCGGCGCCGTTTAAACTTTGTGTCCCGGAAGAAGAGCAGGAAATTCTTGCCCTGCTCCATGAATATGGTTCGGAAGCGCGTGTTCTAGCAGGAGGGCAGAGTCTCGTGCCGCTGATGAATATGCGAATCATGCAGCCAAAAGTGCTTATCAGTCTCAACCGATGCTCCGCTCTTGGTTACATACATGAACAAAATGACGGCTATGCCCTGGGTGCGCGTACCCGCCAGGCCGAAATAGAAGATAGCGATCTGGTAGCGACGCAGTTACCATTGGTTAGCGCCGCCATGCCCTATGTCGGTGTCCGGGCAAGTCGTAATTACGGGACCATCTGTGGCAGTCTGGCGCATGCCGATCCCCTTGCCGAGTTGCCCAGCGTGGCGGCCGCTATGGAGGCGCAATTTGAAATTGCCAGTGTTCGCGGCAAGCGTGAGGTTAGCTCGGACGAATTCTATCTCTCGGCTCTGAGCAATTGCCTGGAGCCCGACGAGATGCTCCGACAGGTGTGGATTCCGAAGGCTCTCCCCGAATCGAGGAGCGTCTTCCTCGAAGTGTCGAATCGGTCTCACGGTTTTGCGCTTGTCGGGCTCGCTTTGTACGCCAGTATCGATGCCGACGGGATTTGCCGTAAAGTCCGACTTGCGGCGATGGGGTTGAGCGAAACAACATTGAGGTTACGCTTGGCGGAGAAGCTGTTGGAGGGAAATGTGTTGACGGATGAATTGATCGAACAGGCATCGGTCGTGTCAACGGATGCCACCGAGCCGCACAGCGATATCCATGCAGACGGCAAATATCGCAGACGTGTCGCGAGTACGCTGGTTAAACGGGCATTGCAAAACTGCAGTGAAACGGTGAACTAAATGTCGCTGAAAAACCTTGTCTCCGGTTTTTTTACCGACCCGGATGATGCCGGGAAAAAGCCCGCGGAAGCACCCGCAACCGAGCGCGCGGACGCTGACCGGGTGGTCGTGAAACTGAAAGTCAATGGCGTGGAATATATACACGAAGTCGAGGCTCGTTATTTACTTGCCGATTTCCTGCGCCACGAACTGGGTTTGAAAGGAACCCATATCGGTTGTGAACACGGGGTCTGCGGTGCTTGTACGGTGCTAATCGACGGTAAAACAGCCCGTAGTTGCCTGCAGTTCGCGGCGGCCCTGGAGGGTGCCGAAATAACGACGGTAGAAGGTATTGCCGGAGACGGGCCCTTGCATCCCGTTCAGCAGGCCTTTCATGAAAACCACGCCGTGCAATGCGGCTTTTGCACTTCCGGATTCCTTCTCACCTCGATTGAATTTCTTGAACGCAATGCCGACCCGTCCCGCGAACAGATTCGCGAGGCCCTGGTGAATAATGTCTGTCGTTGCACGGGTTATCTGAATATGGTCGATGCGGTAGAGGATGCCGCCCAGAAAATGCGCAATAGTCCTGCAAACGGGGGTGGCAAGGACTCATGAAAGAAATTGATGATTGGACCCTGGTTGGCAAGAGCGTACCGCGCCGTGAAGA
>JAAETJ010000215.1 GCA_024228495.1 bacterium
AATGGAGTTTACCAGAAACCTTGAGACACCGCCCGTTTCAGCAGCTCCAAACGGCGCAACACATGATGCGATATAAAGGATATTTTTAGGTTCATGCTGCAAGTTTTGGTTCCACTTGTTGCGCTACCCGCTGGAAGGCGATCAGGCCAAACCAAACACTCAAGATGAACTCGCTTGCTCGCCTCGCACGCGCTCAATTTTGACCCCAACACCTGCTGCTTCAGGAATAATATTCGGCTTGTTAACATCTATGATCAAACGATCAATGCGTTCATCGGCAAGGGCAATATCAGCAATTTGTTCCGCCAGGTTTTCCACCAATTCGACATGGCGGTCACTATTGGCGATCTCCTTGATTTTACCAATGATATCCGAATAGGAAACATAGTCCTCCATGCGCTCGCTATCAAGGCGGCCTTGATAGGAAATATACATCCATAGATTGATGATAACGCGCTGCTTCTTTTCGCGTTCATGCGGCCTGATGCCGATGAAAAAGTCTAACGTCAGATCGCGGATGCGCAGTTCAATCTTATTCTTCAAATTTGCCATATGCAGATATTTATCGCTTCATTATTTCTCAAGAAAGTCATCATATGGCGGCACGGGGCGTACCATGTGCCGACCCCCGTCAAGTGTCAGGATTTGCCCGGTCATAGAACCGGTTTCCGCGATCAGGGTCACCACCTTGCATATTTCCGCCAGTGCCGGCCCCTTTTTCAAAGGGGTATTGGTAAATTCTTTCTGGAATTCTTCGTCCGTTTGGTCACCACTTTGCAAAACCAGGCCAAGCGCTATACCGTTTACACGGCAATTTGGCGCCAACTCCATAGCTAACATTTTTGTGATACCAAACAAAGCGTATTTACTAACTGTATAAGACAAAAAATCGGGAGTCAGATTTGTCACTTTCTGATCCAGAATGTTAATGACACATCGCGGTGTTTTAGCCTGGTGCGTAAATTCCTTGGTCAACAAGACCGGCGCAAGCGTATTGAGATCCATATGGCGATGCCACAAATCAATCTCGAAATCATGAAGGCAGTCCCGCTCATAGGTTGATGCCGAATTGATCAGCAATAGTTCCCTATCAGAACCATTGGCAAAATCGCTGGTAAAATCTGCAATCAACTGCTTCGCCTGTTCCGGATCAAGAAGGTCAGCCTGATAAGTCTTGACCGTAGCACCAAACCTGCGCGCTTCTTTTGCGACCTGCTCGCCAGCTTCCTTCGAATCCCGATAATGGATACCAACATCCCACTCATTTTCCACAAGATAAAGCGCAATGGCTTTGCCAACGCGATGGGCGGCGCCTGTTATAAGAACTGCTCGGTTTGCCAATTCTATCAATCCTTGAGAAAATCATTTGGTTGCTTGCAATCGTTCGATCATACAATTGCCCGCTCAAAGCTTCAACCGTCAAATCAGTCAATACAGTATCTGAACACTATCTGAAAATGAACCAGGGACAGCGCAAACGGGGGCACCACAACAAAGCCAGACTGTACGACGACCGAACAGGCCGCGCTTGTCGAAGGCCCAAGCGCAGTGAGGAATAGGCGTGAGATATAAAAAAATGGCTGAGGAAAGGGAAACTGGATATACCCTTCAAAACCAGCGTAATTTAGCGCTTTCATATGCCTTTTGACGAACTCTTGTATAGGGAACCTCTGCAAATCCCCTTGTCCCGATTTTACGCGGACACTGCACACACTGCTCGCGCCAAAACACTCAACCCGGCGCAGCAATGCCACACTCAAAGGCTATGAGCCTTTTCATGTTGTAGACCAGATTCATCATGCAGGTGCGAACGCCGACGCGCTCAATGCCGATTGAACGGATCAGCTTGCCGCCCATGGATCGTTCCTGAAAATCGAACTCATACTCAACGCGAACCCGCACCTTGAACATCAACTCCTCGTCCCGGACGCTATTGTCGGCAACACGGCAAAAGCGTTCTTCGATACAACCATGGTCGCCATCAAACGTCTCATGCGAAAGGCAGGTTTTAGCCCCAATAACTGATGGGATTACCCTGCCTTTCATGCCATTTGAACGTGACAATCAGTCCAGTTATTGATTAGTGTACGATCTTAGAGAATTGTGTTGCACGACATAATGCTTTAAATCTTTAAATGCGGATATCCAATCAATGACCGACTATGTAGATGACATAAAAAAATACGCTAAAAAACTAAACGAAGATGCCGTTGCCAGTATCGTTGAACATTGCAGTATTACTCCTCTCTCCAAAAATTCTTCGCTCGTATCATGCTTACAAAAATCCGAACTTGGTCGCGTACGTGACAGCTTTTGTAAGAAAAAACTTGAACTGAGCGACTCCGACGACAAAATCGATGGCGCTATCGACGCTGTCTGCGAAAAAATGGGTCGCAGCTATCCCAACAAGTCGCGCGTCACCTTCTACTATCTGCTTGCAGAAAATCACGGCAAACAGGGTGTTTTTTCTAACAAAGGCTCTTGATCAACTTCTCTCATTATGAACAAACAAACCCTAAAATTTGGTAGCTGGCCGTCAAATATCAGTGCCGAATTTGTAGCAGGTAAGAACCTGCGTTTTCAAAGCATTCAAGCGCATGATGATCAGCTCTTCTGGAGCGAAGTGCGTCCGTCCGAACAAGGGCGTGCTGTTCTTGTTTGCGCACCTCTTAATGCATCAACAGCTTCCCCTGCCTTTATCGACTTGCTCCCGCCCCCTTTTTCCGCTCGCTCAAAAGTTCATGAATATGGTGGCGGCTCATTTATTGTGACCCCAAGTTTGATCTTCTTTGTCAACGCCGACGATCAACAAATCTGGTCTATTGAACATAAATCAAACGCTACCCGCTTCCCCGTCCCGCAACAAATCACGGATGCCCCGCATTGGCGTTTTGCTGATATGTGCCATGATCCCCAACGCAACCGATTGATCTGCGTCGGTGAGCAAAAAAAGAGAGAAGAGCGCCATCCCGAAAATTTTCTGGTCAGCATCCCCCTTGCACAAGACGATACTCAACAAATCGTCCCCCTCGTTCAGGGAGATGACTTCTACGCCTTCCCGCGCCTGTCACCTGACGCCCAACAATTGGCCTTTGTGAGCTGGAACCTGCCATCCATGCCTTGGGAACACGCGCAACTGCAGATCGCAAACCTTGAGCCACAAGGATCTGTGCTCAATATCACCTGCCCCAACAGCGCTCATACTGGAGCCTCCTTCCAGCCCGAATGGGATCAGCATGGTGACCTTTGGTTTATCAATGATGATTCCGGCTTTGGGCAGCTCTACCGATTACACGACGGACATATCACCCAGTTTCCCCAAGACGGGGCTGAAATGGGCGATCCCTTGTGGGTGTTTGGCATGAAAACCTACGGCTTTTTGCAAGATGGCAGCATTGCCGTCCTATGCCGTGCGAAAGGGGAAGCATGGATTACCCTGATCAATCCCGCAGATGAAAGCAAACCCGAACGCCTGCACGATGCGCAGTCCAACATGTGCGGGCTTGAGCAACTGGTGACAGCTGGCAACCATGTTGCAGGCATCCTTTCGACGATTGATAAACCAAATGCCATTGCCTCGATTTTCGTGCCGAGCGGTGAAACAACCATCCTCAAACCAAGCATCAACCTCACATTGACCCCAGAGCAAATCTCCATAGCCAAAGTGCTGGCTTTTGAAAATGAGCTTGGCCAAATTGTTTTCGGGAACTACTACCCTCCTGCCAACAAAGATTATGAAGCCCCTGCTGGCGAACTTCCCCCTGTTATATTGACGGCACATGGAGGCCCCACAGCCTATGCTCACGCAGGCCTTGCACCCAAGGTTCAATATTGGACATCACGCGGGTTTGGCTATTTCGATGTTAATTACGGCGGCTCTTGGGGCTTTGGCAAGGCCTATAGGCAACGCCTTGACGACCAATGGGGCGTACGTGATGTGGCCGACATGATTGCGGCAGCAAGCTATCTTGTTGAAGCGGGCCTCGCCGACCCCGCACGTTTAATTATTTCAGGATCCAGTGCCGGAGGCTATACGGTTTTGATGGCGTTGGCCAAATCTGATCTGTTTGCAGCTGGTGCCTCCTATTATGGCATCTCGGATCTGGCTCGTTTATGTGATAGCACGCATAAGTTTGAAGCGGGCTATATCGTAAATTTACTTGGTCTTGATGCAGACAATAAAAGCGAAATTCTCAAAGAACGATCACCACTTTTCTGTGCGGGACAGATCAGCGCCCCGGTAATCTTTTTTCAAGGATTGCAAGACAAGGTTGTACCCCCTGATCAAGCCGAGCTGATGGTCGCTGCTCTTGAGAAAAACGGTATTAAAACACTCTACCAGAGCTTTGAGACGGAAGGTCACGGCTTTCGTGACAAATACGCCATCGAGACGGCCCTGACGATGGAATATAAGTTTTATGTGAATATTCTAGCGCTTTAGGCCATTGGCTCGTTCCCAAAACCCTAAGCCTCATGAATAGCGATATCTCTGTGCAATTTTCTGAAATAATCTGCATGTTCATGTCACTGCCGAGACTTTACCTCTATTAATTCCTCAAGTGTTACTATTTGGTCAGAAAAACCACAATAATGCTTCACAATGTACAATCATGACGATATAACGAGGACTGCGTCAGATTGTAGCGTTGCGCAACTGTGAGGGAGACTGATTTTGCTGGATATTAGAGATAAGCGGTTTTTGGGCCAAGGCATGTTTGCCTGGCTTTTTTTACCTCTGGTTGCTCTGTTCAACATTTTTCTGCGCGATGGCGTGATTATTCCATTGGTCGGACCAGAACTGGCCGTACCGATCAGCACCGTGACCTTGATGGTCATGCTGTATGCCACCACCTATTTCCTGCTGACCGGTGTTGAGCGCCCGACAAGCTGCCGTATTTCGCTATTGCTTGGTGTTATCTGGGTGGGATTTGCGATCATTTTTCAGGCGCTGTTTGTCATATTTGTCCTTGGCAAACCTTTGAGCGAGCTTTGGAAAGCGCTTAGTCTACCTGCCGTGCTTGAGGGTAATCTGTTCCTCGTGGTTTTGGCAATGCTGTTTATTGCACCAGCCGTTTGCGCATCCAAGCGATTGCGCGACTAATCTTTGCAATCCAACCAAATCTATTCAAGCATATGATCTCGAACTCCTGAACGGCCATCTCTTGGGCACAAACTTGTGATTTTTAACATAAGTGCTGTTGTATTCCCCCGACAAAAGAACATAATGCGATCATGAAGAGAATCACTAGACGGCAAATATCCTCCCGCTCACGATGGAGCTTAAGATTGGCGCTGTTTTCAGCCCAACTCATCCTCATTGCCATTTTGCTACACCGCTTCATGTCCCTCTCAACCCCGGTTGCGACCAATTTGATTGTCGTCTCGCTGATGGGGGCAGCAATAGGCATTTTATTGTCGATCCTGGCATTTGCCCAGATCTGGACCAAGGGCATTGAGGGCACCGGAATTGCCTTAACGGCGCTGATTGTCAGCTTGATTATCTTCGCAGTACCGATCTACCATTTGCCGAATTTAATCAGGCTACCAGCGATAAATGACATCACCACCGATCTTCTCTCACCGCCGCAATTTCGCACTATTGCCACTTTGCGCGAATCGCAGGCCAACAGCCTCGAATATCCTGGCAGCTCGTTCATCTCTGCGCAGGCCAGCGCCTACCCTGATATCAGCACATTGATGCTGGAGCGCTCCCATCAGGACTCATATGAGCTCATTCACGGCGTCATACGAGACCTTGGATGGGAAGTCGTCAGTGAACAGCAACCAAGTCGCAGAAATAAAACCGGTTATATCGAGGCCGTTGATCAATCAATGCTGCTTGGTTTTCGCGACGACATTGTCGTACGCATTCGAGGCAATGCCGATTTTACGCGCATTGACATGCGCTCAGCATCTCGTTATGGGCGTCACGATCTTGGTACAAATGCCAACCGGATCCGCGAAACATTCGCGATTATGAAAACCCGGATCGCCAGAGTTGAAGCCAACCGGATCGACAGCCTGGAACGTTCGCGGATCGCCAAGCTCACCAGTATTGAAAAAAAGAAAAAAGCGCGTGAACGCATCCGCCGCAAGAAAGAGCAGGAAGCCAGCCAAGGGACATTCATGCTCCCCAAAGCCAACTTCAGTCAAGATGACCTCTCACCCAATAATATTGATGAGAGCGGCCAACCAACGCAGAAAAAGTTTGGAGCGAGCGGGTTTGCCAATCAATCGCCAAACGCGGTCGGAGCGCCAACTGCAAGGAAACACAGAGTTCAAAAAATCCACCGCTCAAAACGCAAGCGCCGGAGAAAAAAATGGATACCCTTTAGAAAATTCCCATAGCATCAGCTTGCTAGTTAACAACACTGAACCGGGCATCAAGCCCATCCCCCTTGTCTTTTTGCAGCTTGCCCTTGTCGAGCAGATGCTCAAGATGCGCGAGAATCGACAAAGAAGCCGCCGTTATCAGTGCATCATCAAGGCCCTTGTAAAGCAGCGGTAAAATATCATTGACCTGCTCATACCCCTCTTTGATCGCTTTCAAAATGCTCTGTTCTCGCCATTGTCTATGTAAAACATAGGCCCGCACCAACCGTCGCGGCTTACGCACTCGCCCGCCATGTCCGGGCAAATAGAGCTCATCATCGCGATTCGACAGATCAGAGAGTGACGCCATATAGTCGCGCATATTACCCTCTGGCGGTGCAACTACGCTGGTGCTCCAGGGCATGATATGGTCGCCCGTGAACAACGCTTTTTCTTCCAGCAGGCAATAGCACAAATGATCGGGAGCATGACCGGGTGTATGAACAGCGCGCAACGTCCAGCCCTCTCCCATAACCTGACCTCCATCATCAAGTGGATGGTCAGGTTTAAAACCAAGATCAGCAAAGCCCGTGACAAGCTCACCCGATGGCGCAAGTTGCCCCGCCTCATTGCGCTGATAAGCGCCCCGTGGAGCCCCGCTCGTGCAAAACCCATAGGTCTGGGCTCCCGTTCGCGCCTGCAAACGAGCCAGCCCCCCGCTATGATCCTTATGGGTATGAGTGAGAAATATTCTGGTGATAATCTCGCCTTGCAAAGATGCCAGCAAAGCCGCAATATGAGTTTCATCGTCAGGGCCAGGATCAATGATCGCTACTTCCCCATGGCCCAGCACGTAGACATTAGTGCCTTTGAAGGTCAGTGGTCCCGGATTATGGGCAACAAACCGACGCAAAAGAGGGGATAACGGCGTCGCAACGCCATATTCGAAATCGATCTCGCGGGTAAAAGGGCTATTTTCGGCCATTGAACAATGTCACCAGCTTTATTCACCGCCTTTAAGAGATACGTGGTCGGGATGGCAGGATATAAATCCGCGACCTTCGCAGTCCGAACACGGCACACTGCCAGAGTGTGTGACATTCCGCATTTCGAGAGTCAAATCGTAAGCCATAACCGCTTGCATTGCAAAAAAAATTGAAATCCTCGAGGGGATCATCACCCCCAAATTTACCGCAAATTATCGCTGCCAATAGCACTCATACAGCTTTTTTGGGCTGCGACGCAAATAGGCATTGCAGCCTATAAAATGTATCGCTATGTTGCGGCATTGTGGATCGATGTCGCTTGCTTTGGCGGAAATTTGCCAAATTCATTAATACCTCACCCTTCCGCATATTGGGGCGTAGCCAAGTGGTAAGGCAACGGGTTTTGATCCCGTCATTCGCAGGTTCGATCCCTGCCGCCCCAGCCAATACCATCCAGCGAATTTCTAATTAGCCCGACTGATATGACCTACCTCCCAATAATTCGCCATATTCGCGTATTATTTAAGTCTGCTGGGCAGTAATACGCCTGCATGGCAAGCGCTTTATTCAATAACAGACAATATTACACATTGTTTTTATTGATAATCCCAAATATTTATGCCTTCTAATTTAAATCTGGCCCGTATTCTGGGAGTTTTGCATGCGTTCTTTGGGTTTTGGAATCGAAAGACTGGGAATTTATCCCCTTCGATATCCATGGCAAATATTGGCCGTGCTACTGGCTTTTACCGCCTTTTGTGTCGTTGGTTTATTTAACCTGCAGCCCGAAGGCCGTTTGAGCGAGGTTTACCGTGGCAATTCCACAAACTACACCGACTATGAAAAAATAAACGAGCTGTTCCCGGTCAGTGAACTTGATGTGTTGTTGCTAATCAGCGGCAAAAACTTGCTTGAGCAAGAAACCCTTGGTGAAGTTCGGGCAATTCAAGAAGAGGTGGAGTTCTTTGATGGCGTTGACAGCACGCTGTCCATGTTCTCACTGCGCGGCAAACCCTCTGCAACGGGCTCTGCCCCTCCTTTGTTTGCTGCCGATTTAACGAAGTTCAAAAAGCCCGCATTCAACAAGGCCATCAAGCAGATCAAGGAACATCCTGACGTATTGGACAATATGCTGACAAGGGTTGGCCCCAATGGTCAGCAAACCAGCTTGATCATTGTGACGCTGAAAGAAGAGGCGATCAAGGAGGGTACGCTTTACGGCGTGCTGGAAAACATCAAAAAGCAGGTAGCCGAGCTGATCGAGCCAGCAGGGCTCACCTTCCAGCTTTCGGGTGTGCCGGTCATACAGCAGGAAATTCGCAATTCCATCAATCACGACGCCATTGTTTTCAATATCGGTGGATTCTTGCTTGGCACGCTGATCAGCTTCTATTTCATTCGACGTTTTGCGCTTGTGATCATGGTGTCAATTGCCAGTGTCTTTGCCAATATCTGGGTGCTAGGTATCCTTGGCCATTTTGGCCAGACATTGAACGCGTTCATGACAATTGTGCCGCCATTGATCATGGTGATCGCCGTGTCTGATGGCATGCATATGGTGCTGGCGATCCTGGGCGACCTGCAGAAGGGCAAAAGCAAACGTACTGCCATCCAAAACACCGTCATGAGCATTGGGCCGGCCTGCGTTCTCACCTCACTGACAACGACCATTGCCCTGCTGTCCATGACCATCACAGACTCGGCCGTTATCCGCTCCTTTGGCATCACTGCTGCGATGGGTACACTCGCGGCCTTTATTGCCGTTATTCTGGTTATTCCCACCTTGAGCATGTTGATGATCAAAGATGTCGAAAACTATCGCACTGACAAGAATAATAGCTGGACAGCCCTGCGAAAAATCGAAGACCTGTCCCGCTCATTTGCTGACTGGACGCATAAATGGTGGCGCGATCTGGCTGCGGTCGGACTTATGGTATGCGCTTTTTTCTCTATACTGCATTACCAGCTGGAACCAAAATATCAGTTGAGCGATGAGATACCCGATATTCCCGCGCTTACCAATGCCATGGATCTAGTAGACGACAAGCTTGGTGGTGGCGACTATATCCACATTCTCGTCAATTACCCCAAAAACAAGACCGCGACATCAAAAGACGTGCTTGCTTCTATCGGTGAGGCTCATCGATTACTCGATAACTTGCCGCAGGTTAGCGACGTCAATTCTCTTGAAAAAACCAGACTATGGTTCAGAGATAGTGGCATCGACAACCCTGCTTTTTTGAAGAATTATATAAAAGAAATGCCGGACTATTTACGCCAGCGCCTCATCAATAAAGACAAAAGTGCCGCCATTGTCAGTGCAAAAATAGCCAACCTGCCATCCCCGGAGATTGCCAAGTTGGTTAAAGGCATCAAGGAAAACCTCAAAAATATGGAAGAGGAATATCCGGGCAATAAATTTACCATTTCCGGGCTGTCCACCGTCTCGGCGCTGCAGAGCACCAATATTATCTCGCAGCTCAATCAAGGTTTACTGCTGGCGATTATCGTTGTCGTGTTCATAATCGGTGTCGCCTTTCGCTCTTACAAGACCGCTTTTATGAGCATTGCCCCCAACCTACTGCCGATTGTCGCCGCTGGTGCCGTCTTGCATTTCACAGGCAGCGGCCTGCAATTTGCCAGTATTCTGGGGCTCACCGTGGCCTTTGGATTGGCGGTAGATGACAGTATCCATTTCTTCAATCGCTATCGCATCGAGCGATATTTGCTATTTGGTAACAAGAGTGGGAATAGTGATTGCACTGAAGGACTGCTGCCAAAAGAAATATTCGACAAGGAAGTTGAGAGCGTGAAAAACACCATCACCCATATAGGGCCGGTGCTTATCCTCACCACGCTCATTCTGATCTGTGGACTGGCGGTGACCATCTTGAGCAACCTCTCGGTGACAAGATTATTTGGGGAGCTTAGTATGGCCACCCTGTCAGCCGCTTTAATTGCAGACTTGTTCTTTCTGCCAGCTATCATTCTCGCAACGCTCTATCTCACACAATTTCTTTTTTCTTTTCGCAAGTCCCGCAAAGAGTCGTAAATCCTGCTTGAACTGGAACCACATAGATGCGCAAATCTCTATCAGCTATGGACGTTTTTGAAAATTTGCAAGCCAGTGATGCTGTGGCGCTGGAATTGGCGCACGGCAATGCCGATCTCATCAAAGCCTTGAAGATCGCTGGCATTGCAGGTCCTTACAAAGTCGTGGACCCATGGCAATTGGAAGATGAAAAAGGCGAGGCCCGCATAAATGCTGGAGGCTATTCAGCCGTACCGTTTGGTGATAGATATCCCGAGCTGATTGATTTTGTGGTCCGCTATCTGCGCGATGGTGTCTCCATGGGCCTGCCCCAGCAATCGGCCAGCGAATGGCGCGGTGAACTAGAATTTCGATTGATCGAAAAACTCAGACATTTTGCGCCCAGCCATGCCGACAGTCAGATATTCTTCTCAAACAGCGGCTCGGAAGCCATTGAAAGCGCAATTAAATTCACGACGAATTATCGCCCTAACGCCAGCTATTTCATCAATTTCACCAAAGCCTACCACGGCAAGACCACCGGCGCGCTCAATCTCACTCCCAACCCTGAATATCAGCAGCATTTGCGCCATCCGGCGATTGACGTGGTGACCCTGCCCTATGGCGATAGCGAGGCGTTCACGCGAGAAGTCAAACGCCTTGGTGTGGATAAAATAGCAGGGGTAATCTTTGAACCGATCCAGGGAGAAGCTGGCGTCATTGTGCCTCCGGCAGAATTTCTCCGTCATGTCGATGAAATCTGTAAACGCCACGATATCGTCACCATCGCCGACGAGATCCAGACAGGACTTGGTCGCAGCGGCTATTGGTTTGCAAGTATTGAGTGGGGCGGCATGGACCCCGATATCATCGCGCTCGCCAAACCACTGGGAGGCGGATTGACCGCGACAGGAGCCACCATTGCTCGCAGAAAAATCTTTAAAAAAATGCTCGGCGGGCTACATGCCAAACACCAATCGAACACCTTTGGTGGCAATTCGCTAGCCATGGCCATCGGTCTCAAATCACTCGATATCATCGAAGATGAAAAGCTTGTGGAACGTGCGCAACGATTGGGTAAACTTGGTGCCACACGGCTCGATAATATCGCCCAGCTCGCTCCTGGACTGATAACAGATACACGGGCATTTGGCATGCTGTTTGCGGCCCAGTTCGCACCGGTTACTCCTACTAAAAATATTGTTTACAGCCCCAAGAAACTGAACAGCGAGTTTACCGGCCTGCTGGCCCTGATGATGTGGCACAAGGCTGGCGTGCTCGCCAATTTTTCACTAAACGCGCATCGCTCCATACGTTTGACACCAGCACTCACTATGCCCGATGAATTGTTTACCGACATGTTTGATCGTTTGGAAGCAGCCGCCGTTGAGCACAAAACCTCATGGCGCATGTTCATGAATACACCGAGCAAGACAGTGATCAAACTAGCCAATTTTGCGCTCTTTAGCTAGGTCACAAACTCATATCCCAACGATCAGCGCGTGGTTTGCAATGACGATGGAGACTGCCTTAGCATACCGAGCAAAATGAGCCATCTGTCGACCCTTGGGGTGGAGTAAGCCCGGCAAGGCGGCAACCTTGCACAATGGGACCACCGGGAAGAATAGCAAATAGAAAGCGACTGCCACCTCGCTTGGCGAAATGTGCTTCAAGAGCATCATGGCACGTGCGCAGCGGCAAGCTCTGATCTTCAGAATAAACAGCCTGAATGGTGCGAATAACTTCCCAATGCTCACTGGTCAATTCCAAGCCTTCTTTTTTAGCGGTCCTTTCCGCATCATGCTTTGTCCAACCGACAGGTGCATTGCAAAATCTTTTATCCATTTCCGTACTGCCGGGATGTAGAATATCATACATTGTCGTTGGCATTTTTCTCTCCTCTAAATTTAACTGTGACCTGCTCCTTGACTATATGGGCCAAAATGTCGCAGACCAAGAGGCAATTCAACAAAAACTTCAATTATGCGTGAAAACACACCAACAAGTACCGCTTATGCATCCGGTATGAGCTTGCGATAGAGATGCCAGGTAGCATGGCCTAGAATGGGCAGCGTGAAAAACAGACCTACCAACAATGTCAAGAATGACACGATAAAAGACATGCCGATGATAAATAGCCAAAGCAGCATCGCCTTGGGATTTTTTAAAACAGAATTGACGCTGGTAACCATCGCCGTCACAAAATCCACGTCCCGGTCGTAAAGAAGAGGAAACGAGACGACGGTCAATGAAAACACGGTCAGAGCGAACACGGCTCCAAAGAAATTACCAATTACAAAGAACAACGCCCCGGCTGGAGTGGTCAAGATGGTTTCGATTAAAGCGGGCAGCGTAATTGCGTGAAGGCCAAAAAACATCAAATAGATGAAGACCGCAAAATCTACCCAGACAATCAATGAGAACACGGTCACAACGGCCATCCACGCGAGATCTTTGCCGCAGCACAGACGCATCGCCGAAAGGACATCTCCCCAACTCACCCCTTCCCCCCTTTCGCGGCGCCTTGAGACATCATAAAAACCCGCTGCTAAAAAAGGAGCAATCAGAGCAAAACCGGCAAGAAGAGGATAGAACAAATAGGGTAGCTGGAAAAAGTTTAGTAGCGCATATAAAAACCAGCCACCTAACCCATAAATTCCACCAATTGCAACTCCGTATTTGGGAACACTGCGGAAATCTCGAATACCTTCTCCCAGACTATCAATCACGTCTGAATAATCTATTTTGTTGATATTTATGATCTCTTTTTTATTTTTGTTTGTTACGCTCGTTTCTACATTTATCTCGCTCATAAAATAATTCCTCCATGCTTTGTACTACAATAGTAATGATCTATTGACTAGGCCGCATTGCGGGGAAATGATAGTCAATAAACAAGACCATTGCGGCCCTGTAACCGATCAGAGCGAACCAGTTTTGGATTCCCAGACAATGCCTCCAGGTGTTCACGAAAATACACGTATCTATGCCATTGGTGACATTCATGGATGTCATGATCTGCTCAAAATTCTGCTTGATCAGATCGCAGCTCATGATCTCACACTCCCCCGCATCGAAACGAAGATACTGGTTTTTCTTGGTGACTATGTTGATCGGGGTGAAAACTCCAAAGCCGTCATAGATATCTTGCTGAACAACTGCCCGCAAGGGTATGAAACGGTTTTCCTCAAGGGCAATCATGAAGAAATGCTGCTGAATGCGCTCAATGACAAAGGAACCGCTGGTTTTTGGCTACGCAATGGGGGCCGTCAAACAATAGCGTCTTACGGTTTTCCTGGTGCCGTCAATCACGACGAATTTACACAAGAGCAGCTGATGGAAGAATTTCGTGGGCGATTACCACAAGAGCATCTTGCGTTCTTGGCGAACCTGCAGCTGACCTATGAGTGTGGAGACTATTTCTTTACTCATGCCGGGATCCATCCCGACAAACCTTTGGACCAACAAGAAGAACGACACTTGCTGTGGATCAGAGATCCCTTTTTATTTTCAAAAGAAGATTTTGGCAAAGTGATTGTTCATGGGCATACACCGACACGAGATGTCGATAACGTGAAAAACCGGATCGGCATTGACACCGCCGCCGTCTACGGGGGCAAACTCACAGCCTTGATGCTGGAAGCAAGCAAGCAAATATTCCTCTGTGCCACGGCCCCACCCAAAAAAAAATAAAACTTTACCTTACTCACAATGTTCAAGCGTCAACCTGACCGCCCAATTTAGAAACATTTTTCAAACGTTCGGCGAGACTACGCTTGGCACGGCGCATATCGGCGCTGGTCAATTTGCCACCAAGAGTGGCTTTAGACAGAACAGCCTCAGCATTCTCCATTTTTGGCACGTCAACGACGCGCAAAACATCGGTTCCTAATTGGCGAAGTTCCTGGCGTAGCAGTGGCACTTCTTTGGCCTCAAATATCTTCGCCTTATTCAATTGCGCACTGACCTCTGCCATCGCTTTGCGGAGCTGGCTATTTTCCTGCTGCAAAGTCTGAACGGCAGTTGCTCCCTTGCCCCCGCTGGTCAAATCAAGCTCGGCAAGATCCTTATCGGTGACATCTTTGTTGGTGGAGATGATGCCTCCTTCTTTGCGGCCCCGGCCAAAGGGGAACACGGCGTTCATATGTGGTCGTACATTAACGGCCTGCCGTAATTTATGGATCTCGGTTTCGCGCAATTTAATATCACGATCTGCCTCTTCAAGCTGATGCGTGGTCTTTTTGAGCGAACCTTCCAACGTTACCACCTGATCATTCAGAGCAATATTGGCACCAAGTTCTGTTTCCATGCGTTCTTTCATGCGGGGAACATTGGTATTGAGGGTCTGCTCCATCACCGAGATCAGGCTTTTCCGTTCAGACAAAGCGGAGCGCAGCTCTCTGATCTGCCCTGTGAGGAATATATTATCGGCACGCTGGCGGCCAATCTCAACCATCTGTTGAGCCGTTTTCTCCCTGGCCAGATCGAGATTGACCTCAAGGGCCCGCACTTCAATCGCATGCTTGGCGCGCAGTTGATCTTTTTCGGCATGGAAATCTGTCAAGGAAATGGGCAACGACGCTTTTAGCCGCTCGGTAGCAAGTCGCGCAGCCCGGCGCCAGACCACCGGGGCCAGTAACAAGGAAACAAGGGTCGCCAGTAAAAACCCGAGGACGAGTAGCATAATGGACTGAACCATGGTCTTCGAAGGCTCCCGATATCACTTGTTGCATGCCAGCTTTCTACTGGCCAACGCTGCACAACGTCAAATTATGATTCTAAGTGATTTTAATCAACCTTGAGAATTTATACAAGAAAACTGCACAACTCATCAAGATTGCCATCATAAAGCGCACTAGAACGGATTCCAGGTCGGGCGGCGAGTATATTTAAGATAGCCCACATTGGCCCCAAGACGTACCCCTACGCCACTACGAATGAGTGCCAAAACAATGCGTCCACGCTTTTGAAACGTCACACCAACTCCACCCACCAGATAAGCGGAGCCATCGACACCGGCAAATCGCTTGTAGAGCTTGTTAAGATCACGCAGGTGATAAACGAGCACCATAGTCTTAGCACCTTCCGCTCCAACGTCATAACCGATCGAAGGTCCCTGCCAGTAAATGCGGCGTTGTTCTCCGCGTTTGGTGTAAACTGTTCCTTCGCCATAACGCGCGCCAACGACCCAGGCGCCACTACCCTCTTCGCCAAGGATATAGGCGTTTGGTCGTCCCGATTTTTTGAAGACATGCTGCACCGCCTTGGCCAACCCTTTGGTCACCTTGCCAAAGAACCGGTGACCGGCATCAAGAATTTCATCATCGGAATAAGTATCATCAAATGCGGACGTTCTGGCACGGCGATGATTATTGGGGGCATATTTGCCACCGGCACCTGCAGGGGGGGCATAAGCCTGCCCCGGTCCTGCATTGGCTGGCGGCTGATAACCCTGTTGGGGATAGCCCCGCTGCGGATTTTGCGGGCGTTGATAACCTTGGCGCGGATAATTGCGTTGGCTATCATCATATCGCCTTTCCCCCTGATAACGCCCATTTCTATCATAACCAGTTTGCCCCTGAGGGGACTGCGTTTGCTGGTTCTGATTTTCCTGATTTACACGATTATTGTTGCGTAAGGCATCATATCCACTGTCATAACCGCCTTGCGTATTCGCTTGCCCGCTACCTTGCTGATAGCGATCATATTGCGGCTTCGATCCATGTCGCGCCGGATCATAAGCTTCGCCCGGGTCCGCATAGGTTCGGCCATTGCCGCCGCTATACTGCCCTTGCGTGTTCGTCCCGTTTTGCCAGGGCAAGTCCTGCTGGGCATGGGCGATCAGCGATCCACCAAAAGCCAGAAGTGGTAACAAGCTGGAAACCCTCATGAGGCGCTTCAAAAATAATCCGAATTTCATACTAGCATCCCCAATTTGGTCAATCACTGTCGTTGAGAAAATAATCAACGGATTAGAACCGACAAATCCTTCGTTTAAAACGGTTTTTCTGGAAAGAATAGATAGCTTTGAACTGTGGCAGCAATGCGTATTTCACATGACAAAGAAGAGGAAGCGGGGGAATAACAAAAAAAAGACCGGGATTTAACACCCGGCCTTTGAAGTTTAGTGCACCACAGAGGAAGGGTGCGTTTCGATCATGAACCGATGTGGCGGTCCATAAAGAAGGCCTTGAAGGGAGGAAACAGGCCTTCGCAACTGCCTCAAGCAGTATGTCTAGAAGATAGGCTTTGCATACGGAACGAGCAAGGGGGACTACCGCATGTCAGCCATGCGCCCAGCGCATACCTCTATCCCTTGAATTGTTGAAACTTGCACCTATATGCGCTCGGGCACGGCATTTTCAGAAAATTTTACAAAAATTAGTGCAAAAACCGGTATTTTTCCTCTCTTGCACCCGAACCTGTATGTGTTGTCTCTACTTTTCAAACAATAGTGGGCGACAAGCCACAGTTTATATTGCTACGATAGCAAAAAACAAACGTCCGGGGGGAGTTGAGTATGGCGGATCAAAATGGTTCCTCTTTAAATCGATGGAGTCGACTGGCTGACTATATGTTTGGCCGCAATATGTTGATCGGCATTGCTTCAATGATGCTGCTGATTATTTCAGGTTATGCAACCTGGAGCGGCATGAGTGATTTTATCATCGGTGCCTCTGGCTCCACCGAAACGCAAAGCCGCGACATTCCCGGCGGCCTATCTGTTTCCAACCATTTTCTGGTTATCTCTATTGTTGTCGCCCTGACCTTTTTGATGTGGCTGGCCTTGCGTGAAACCTTTGGCGCACACCGCCGTTGGTCCGAGCGCGTTGTCACCTTGCCACTCTATCTGTTCCTGGCTCTGTGGTCGGTTGGCTTTGGCTATGGTTTTTGGTGGAGCCTGATCGCTGGTGAAGAGGCCACCAGAACAAGCCTTGCCGGATTGCAAGAAGATGCTCGCGACGCTGGCGGCACCATCGCCGCTCGCCTTGATGCCGTGCGTATTCAGCTCGACAATGTGGTCAGCTGGTCAGAAACACAAATGGCACGCGAAGAATCAAGTGGCGGCAGTTGTGGCGTCACCTCTGGTGCTGGTCGTGGCCCGCTCTACAATGCCCGCCAGACCGTCCGCGATAGCGTCGCGTCTCTACGCGATAATATCACAAAATCATGGGTCGGGCCGGTTCAAAAAGAACTGGAACTTTTACGCCGGAGTGCTGCTCGTCTTGAAGGCGGCACATTCGCGGAACGACAACGACGCTTTGAAACCCAGGCCACTGATATCCGAACCAGATCGCACAGCATCGCCGCTCGCAGCAATGAACTTGGCCGCTCAACAGCAAGCGAAATGCGCGCTTTGTCCCAAGCTATTTCAACGGCGCCTGGAGAAGCTAGTTTTTCCTGCTATGATCCAACACTGGCCCAGCGTTTGCGCAATGCCGCCGATCAAGCCGAGCGACCAGCCGTGCTCAAACTGCGGGAAGCAGACTTTACCGAGGGACCGGCCGGCGTCGCTAATGCTGTCAAAAATCTTTGGGCCAATATCGGACAATTCATCACCAGTTTTGGGGGCCTGCTCAGTTCGTCAGACAAAGATACAGACGGAGGGCGCCCCCTTACGGGACGCGACCTCATTGCCTTACTGGCAACCCTTGGCATTGACCTTGGCCTGTTCGCCCTGATGGTACTCAATCCCCCAGCCTTGGCACCACAGCGCTATGATGCCTTGTCGCAGGCACATGCCCGCCTGCATCTGCCAACCGAAACCGTTGTGCGGCATATTTCAAGCGCTGTCAAAACCGTCATTGATCGCGCGCATAGCGCCAGCTTTGAATGGGTGCGGATGCATTTCATCCACCATAACCATGCCTCTTATTTTATCATTCCAAATCTTTACAGTGCTGGGCTTGGTGGAGACGACGAATCCAAAACCGACATGTCGGAGGAACGCAAAAAAGCAATTGCAATGAACCAACTCGCCGGAGTTTTGAGCGATCTGGATCTTGTGCGTTGGCCTACGCCGGAAGAACTTGATCGACTGAAAGCAGAAGAAAGTCTGGCGAGCACGACAGACTTGACGGAAATTCGACAAGCACACCAAAAGAAATATGGCATCAACGAAAAGAGTCAGATCAACTATGAGGATCGCAAGATCATACGCAATCACGCTCTGTTCTCAAAAGCCGAACGCATGCTTGAGACTGCAGGCTGGAGTAATTGGGCCCGCAATGACATAGAAATCCACAAGCTCATCGACACCGACGGCCTGACCCCCTTACTGCTAGTCCTCAATAATGAAGCCTATGACGAAGAGGCGCCGTTGGGCTCCGAACCCAAAATTGAGATGATTGATCCCAAGAGTCTGACATCAGAACAACTGAACCCACCAAAAACGATTTCCGCAACCATCATTGAAGATCAATCAATAAAACCAACCGATAAAACCTAAAAAAGCGAAGCGCCGATCCGGGGCCCAAGGGCTGTACACGACCACGCCCTTCGAAAGTTCAGCTACCGTCGCACTGAGGCCCGGGGCTTGCCCGGAAAGCAAGTATTATTTCCCGTTCCCAAAGCCACTAAAAACGCCATTGCTGCGCTTTGTTAAACAGAAAATCGCGAAAGACCATGACGCGTTTGGAGTTTCGCAGATCTTCGGGATAGACAAGATAGCTCACCATATCTGGTACATCTACTTTTTCGAGCACCGGTACGATGAGATCATCATGGCTGACCATGTAGTCGGGTAAAACGGCAATGCCGACACCGGAGCGTACCGCCAGGCGCAAGGCCTGCAGATTATTGATACCGATATTGGCTTTGCGCATGCCCTTGCCCTCGAGACCCGCCCCCATCAACCAGTTCAACTGACGGATCGGTGTTGGCGCCCCCGAATAGGAAATGATGCGATGATGATCGAGATCAGAAATGGTCTTGGGCGTTCCGAATTTCTGCAAGTATGAGACGGATCCATATATATGAAAATGCACGGTGAACAAGCGCTTACGTATTAGATCGCCTTGGGTTGGTTCGCGCAACCACAGGGCGACGTCCGCCTCACGACCGCTTAAATCCAGTTCATCATCATTGAGCAGCAACTGCAAATTGATATCGGGATAAAGCTCCACGAAATCGCCCAGCCTTGGAGTCAGCCAGGCAGAACCAAGCCCCACCGTGGTTGTCACGCGTAGATCACCAAAAGGTTTTTCTGTGGAGTCAATCAAGTGGGTGCGAGCGATCGCCAAACGCGCATACATATCTTGCGCAGCGCGATGCAAATCATCCCCCTGCTCGGTAAGCGCAAGGCCACGTGCATGCCGCCGAAACAAAATCACACCAAGCTCTTCTTCAAGTGCTGCGATCTGGCGCGACACCGCTGGCTGGCTCATCTCCAGCTCATCGCCGCCCTTGGTGAAACTCCCCGCCTCTGCCACTACCCGAAAAATTCTTAGCCGATCCCAATCCATTGCGTTCCCTCACATACCATTGCGTTCCCTCACATAAATGGCATAAAAACTATACATAATACCTAAAAAAAGGCTGGAAGCGAACCTTGTTCGCTTCCAGCCTTGCCCCCACCCAAAACAGGCTATAGCCGCGAAATTTCTTCACCCGGCTTTAGCCGCATGAAGCGGCCAATCTTTACCGATAGGAAGAGATCTGTTTTAGTGCTTTTTTGCGCGCCGAACGACGGGCTGGTTGATAAGCCTTTGCCATGTGAAATTCGCAATAAACCCCATCACCATGACGGGTATGTCCGCAATAGTGAAAATCCTCTTCGGATGGATCGCCAATTGGCCATTTGCAATGCTTTTCTTTCAAGGTCTCCATCGTCACGCGATCGGCCAGTGGGATCACCAGTTCATCAATCGGTGTGATCATAGCTGTTGGAAAGTTCTCGAGCCCAGGAGACTGATGCGGAGTCGCCTCTTTGGCTGATACCGCAGCTCTTGGTGTTTGCGAACTGGTCCCGCTCATTGTCTTGACGCTGCTATCAACGCGCTTCTTGCGAGGCCTCATTGTTTTGGAACGCGATGTCGTGGCTCGCCCTGAGAGACCCAGCCTGTGAACCTTGCCAATCACGGCATTGCGCGTCACACCCCCCAATTGGTCAGCAATCTGCCTTGCACTCAGACCCTCGGCCCATAATTTCTTTAATAGCTCCACACGTTCGTCAGTCCAGGCCATGCGAATGTCTCCTCATCAAGTTCCCAAAATCGTTGAGGCAAGATGTCCGATCACGATTATGTTCCCTGGCTTCAATGAACACCGAGGCGATGCAATAATTTGGGCATTGACCGATGCCTGGACATCCAGCAACATCTGCGTACGGCCACCTTATTTATTCGCTCGAAATCTGATCGGTTGACACATATCGTCCACACCCATAGCGCTATTGTCGATCCTTTTTGAGGGTCGTTCAGGCACATCTATGCTAGGCGTGGGGAACGTGTTTCCCCTTGCTCCACACTATTATTATGAATTTGTCGGCTACATACTCATGAGCGCCAATGATGTTGGATCACCATGTGCAGAACTCATTTAAAACTTGCAACCTATACAACGAACAAAACTACCGGATATCGAGTTTACGGGTCGTTCCATTAGAAAAACCTGATGTAAATCAGAATATAAGCGGTTACTTGAACAGATGATACCTGTCAGGTATGCCTGCGAATTAGAGGCACCCCGAAACATTTACTCTAATGTTTACGAGGCAACAATGGCACGATTAACGTGGCATGGCCAAGAGGGTTTGCTTACATATTCTCAACCTGTGGCATTTTAGATCCATATAGTTCATTGACGGTGAATAACTCATTTCGCCCTGCCACTGCTACACCAGTTCGAGCGAAGGCGTCAGAACTCACGGTTGACTCGCCAATATATATGTCTAAAGTACCATCTTTTCGCTGCCTCCAGTGCTTGTTAAAACCAGCATGATGGCAGCGTTTTAGTTTTCAACCGAAGAAAACTTCTGGACGGATATTGTGCTTGGGAAAACTGGGGATAGTTTTTCCTAATGAGCAAACATTGGCACTTCTTTTTGATTTCAGGATTGGACAACAGGTATGGACGGGACAAATAAATCGTCACTCTTTTCAACCTATGGACACCCGACCCTGGCCTTTGATCATGGCAAAGGCAGCTATTTGTTCACATCTGATGGCACCCGCTATCTGGATTTTGCCGCTGGCATTGCGGTCAATGCGCTCGGTCACGCTCATCCCAAACTGGTGGAAGCTCTCACCACTCAAGCAAGTAAGCTTTGGCATGTCTCAAACCTGTTTGCTATTCCAGGGCAAGAGAAATTGGCAGAGCATTTGTGCGATGTGAGCTTTGCGCAAAGGGTGTTTTTTAGCAATTCCGGTGCCGAGGCGATGGAAACATCGATCAAAACCGCGCGCCGCTACCATGCCCATATTGGTCAACCAGAGCGTAACCGCCTGATCACCTTTACGGGCGCCTTTCACGGACGCACCCTCGCGACCATCGCAGCAGGCGGCAAGCTCGAACATCTTGATGGCTTTGCCCCCAGGATGGATGGTTTTGATCAAATTATTGCCGGTGATCTGGATCTCGTGCGCGAGACCATAACTTCAGCAACCGCTGGCATTATTGTTGAACCTGTGCAGGGTGAAGGTGGCGTCAATGTTCTGCCCCCTTCTTTCTTGCAAGGGGTGCGGGCCTTATGTGACGAACATAATATCTTGCTCATTCTGGACGAGGTGCAAACAGGCATGGGGCGTACCGGCAAACTGTTTGCCTATCAATGGTCAGGCATTGAGCCTGACATTATGGCTCTTGCCAAGGGTATAGGCGGCGGCTTTCCACTTGCGGCATGTCTTGCCACAAACAAAGCGGCCAGCGGTATGGTCCAGGGCTCTCATGGCTCCACTTTTGGCGGTAATCCTTTGGCCATGGCGGTCGGCAATACCGTGCTCGATCTGATGCTTGAAGACGGATTTGTTGAAGATGTTGCGGACAAAGGCCTTTATGCCTTGCAAAAACTAGCAGCCCTCAAGGATGGCAACTCTGATTTCATCGAGGAAATTCGCGGCAAAGGCTTGCTTATAGGGATCAAGTTCAACGAGCCACCTGCACAAATCATCAAATGCCTTGCGAACGAACATGTTTTAAGCGCCCCTGCAGCACAAAATACCCTGCGTCTATTGCCACCGCTCAACACAACAAGAGCTGAAATTGATGAAGCGATCGAGGCTCTTGAGCGCACTCTGACAAAATACCGCAAACGGCGAAACAGCTAGTTCCCGCAACCTCACTCTTCTAATAAAAGACAGGTCAGGCCAGACCTAAATGGCAAACGTTCTGAAAGACAATCAATATGAATCTATCCAACGATAAAACAAAAACCACGCCCCGGCATTTTATCGACATCCATGAGACACCGGCGAGCGAGCTTCGCAAAATCATTAATCTCGCACATTCAATGAAAAAGATGGATCCCAAGCATTTGCCCGATCATCTCTCCTTGCAGGACGACTTGACCGTGCTGGCTATGATTTTTGAAAAACCATCGACCCGCACAAGATTGTCGTTTGATATGGCGATGCGTCAACTCAGAGGCAAGACAACTATTTTAAACGCCAATGACATGCAGTTGGGACGCGGTGAAAGCATTGCGGACACCGCTAAAATCCTGTCGCGCTTTGTCGATATTGTCATGATCCGATCAAATTCACATTCCGATCTGGAAGAACTGGCCGAGCACGCCAGTATCCCGGTCATCAATGGCCTGACCAATTTCTCGCATCCTTGTCAGATCCTGGCCGACATCATGACCTTTGAAGAAAAACTTGGCCCCATAAAAGGCCGCACGGTTTCCTGGGTTGGCGACGGTAATAATGTGGCGACCTCATGGATCCATGCCGCCAGCCAATTTGGCTTCACCCTCAAACTCGCCTGCCCTACCGAGCTATCGCCAACCGGGCAACAGCTCGAAGATATTAAGAATAGCAATGGCACGATCATATTGACCAGTGCCCCCATGGAAGCCGTTGCGGACAGCGATTGCGTTGTTACTGATACGTGGGTGTCCATGGGCGACGAAGATATCGAGCGGCGCAAAGAACTGCTGACCCCCTATCAAGTCAATGCGGATCTCATGAAGAAAGCCAGCAAGAACGCTATCTTCATGCACTGCCTTCCCGCCCATCGCGAAGAAGAAGTGACGAGCGATATTATTGATGGTCCGCAATCTGTGGTGTTTGATGAAGCCGAGAACCGCCTGCATGCGCAAAAGGCAGTGCTTGCATGGTGCCTGCAACTTGTCTGAGGCAAAACTCATGAGCTCTTTACAATCAAACTCGCATGACGATGATCATGTATTGCCATTTCGGATTGAACATCTCGAAGTGAGTGGGCGACTGGTGCGACTCGGTCCAGCAATCGATGACATCCTCACGCGCCACACCTACCCCGACAGGGTTTCACAAGTGCTTGGACAAGCACTGCTGCTGGTTGCCATGTTCGGCTCCATGATCAAGGATCGCCAATCCACGCAGCCAAAGCAACCCGGTACCAAGCCCACGGAACGGTTCATTCTGCAGACCCAATCTGATGGCGCCATTAATCTGATCGTAGCCGACTATGTGCATCCCGGGCATCTACGCGGCTATGCCCGTTTCAACGAAGACCTCATCAATGAGCTCACCGACGATGAACTCGATGCCAGACTACTCGGCAAGGGACATCTTGCCATGACCATCGATCGCGGATCAGACACAGATCGCTATCAAGGTATCGTCTCGCTGGAGGATGAAGGCCCAAACATTGGTCTTTCTGGAGCGGCCAATCAATACTTCCAGCAATCCGAACAACTTCCTACCTACATACGCCTCGCGATGGCCAAGCATTTTGACGCCATGGGCGAGAACACCAACAATGAATCTCAGGACTGGCATTGGCGGGGTGGTGCCTTGATGATCCAGAAACTGACATCAACCGGCGGCCATAAAACTTCAGACCAAGTCGCGCACGAACAATTGCTTGATGCCAACGATGATGAAAGCTGGAACCGCACGCATATCCTGTCGCAAAGTATCAAAGATCATGAATTGCTTGATCCTGTTTTATCCTCTACTGACCTTCTATATCGCCTCTATCACCAGGATGGAGTGCGTATTTTCGATGTCTTGAATATTGGGGCCTCCTGTAGCTGCTCCCTCAAGGGCGTTGAAAACATGCTGGCCGGTTTCACAAAATCCGAACGCAAAGACATGGTCAAGGACGATGGAAAAGTCCATATCACCTGTGAGTTCTGCAATCGCACCTATGAAATAACACCCTTGCTTTAGGCCGGCGGCGCCGTGGTCAACATGGCGGGACGCTGGGCAATTGTCTCAAACCAAGCGGCGAGTTTTGGCACTTGCCGACGCCATTGTAATTCACTATAACGCAAATCGAGATAAGCAAGGGACGCACCATAGGCAATGGTGCCCAGATTAAGCTTTCCCTCAAAATTCGAGATCTCGGCCTCCATCACTTTGAGCACCTCTGCGATCTTCTTGAGCTGGCGCTCAATAGCCGGGGTGTCTGGATTATCGCCATTGTCCTTACGGGCAAAAAAAGTCGCAACCGCAACATCCGACATGCCATCAGCCAACGCCTCCATGCGCAAAACAATCATCCGCTTCATGCCTCTTTGCGGAATAAGCGGCGTTACTTCACTCAAGCTATCGACATAAGCACAAATTACCCGGCTATCATAGAGCGCTTGATCATGCCCAATCACCAGCACCGGGACCTGACAAAGGGGGGTTTGAGCTGTCAGTTCAGGTGGGCTCTCCCACGGGTTAACCGGAATGACTTCGACCTCATCGGCGAGGCCTTTTTCAAGCACCATCATCCAGGCTTTCCGGGCATAAGGAGAGGTCGGCGAGATATAGAGCTGCATAAAATTTTCCTTCTATCAAAGCAATCACCAAACTGACATAACACGATCAGCAAAGCCGTTGTTGATGGAATGGCCGTACATAACCAAAAAGTGACAAACTCGCCTCACATTCTATGATATAGATCAACATCGAACGCCAAAGGACACATACGGGAGATCCGCGTACTAATATGAATAAATTTGAAAAAGGGCCAATCGCGCAAGCTCCTATTGATATCAAAAAATTCACAGACCCTAACTGGACGGCCAAGGGAGAAGAGCGCGCTCAGGTACCGCTTGGCCAGCTGGAAACCTTGTGGTTCAACACAGGCACCTTGTGCAATATCGAGTGTGTGAACTGCTATATTGAGTCTAGCCCGACAAATGACCGGCTTTCATATATCACGGCGCAAGAAGTCGCCGCCTTTCTTGATGAAATCGATAAAGATAAGCTCGGCACTCGTGAAATAGGTTTTACGGGCGGCGAACCTTTCATGAACCCGCAGTTCTTGGCGATCCTTGAAAATACGCTTATGCGCGGCTTTAAAGTCCTCGTTCTCACCAACGCCATGGCGCCCATGCAGCGCAAGAAGGTCAAAAAAGCACTGCTCGATTTGCAAGCCCAATTTGGCGCGCAATTGACCCTTCGCATCTCCCTTGATCACTATACAAGCAAGCTACACGACACAGAGCGCGGCGAGGGTAGTTTTAACAAGACCATCATCGGTATTGATTGGCTGTCGCAAAACCAGTTTTCTCTCACTATTGCCGGTCGTACCATGTGGAATGAAGAGGAAAACAAAGGGCGGCTAGGTTATGCCAAGCTTGTCAGTATGCGAAACTGGTCTATTGATGCACAAAACCCCGAGCAGCTCATCTTGTTCCCCGAAATGGATAAGAAATCAGATGTGCCGGAAATTACCAAGGCCTGCTGGGGGATTCTCAAAATACAACCTCAAACCATGATGTGCGCGACAAGCCGCATGATTGTCAAACGCCGCGGCACTGACAAGCCACAAATTGTACCGTGCACCTTGATAGCCTATGAAGAAGATTTCGATATGGGGCATGAATTGCACGAATCTGCCAACGCAGATGGAGGCATGTTTGCAAACGGTGCCGTCAAGCTTTGCCACCCCTATTGTGCAAAATTTTGTGTATTAGGTGGTGGAAGCTGCTCGGTCTAATCCCAAGCGGCGCAAGGACTACAATCCTATTTATTGAATAACAGCATGGGATCGTGACCCATCTCGACGAAGTACGCATGCAACTCTTCCAGCACGTTGTGATCGCGGCGCACCAGGCCAGTTAGATCACGCCACTCTGGATGACAGCCTGTTAATCGATGAAACAAGATCGGCGTCGCGGCGGGATGCAGATCGGTGCCCTTGTGTTGACTGGAGATGGTCAGGGACAGGCCGCGCATGACATTTTTACCACGCACCATATGATACATGGTCATCAATCGCGCTGAACCACCAGACAGCGTTAGAAAATGCAGGAATGGCGTGCCAATTGGCACCATAATCTGACCACCCTGCTCATAGCCAGGATTTTTATCGCGAAACATCAGCCCTGGCCCGACATCTGACCAGTAGATTTCCATTTGATAAATCATATATCGATCAGGGTCGACAAAGGCCGGGCGCAAACAGATATATTCGCCCTCATAATAGTCGTACAACTGCTTGTTATAACCGCCATACCGGATATCGGCGATCATATTGCTTTCATCGACGCGTAATTTTTCTTGCTCGATATCAATGCCGAGCGCCTGCTCGATACGCCGCAGAGTTTTGATCGTATAATCGCTGCGAAAAAAGCGAAAAATGGTAGCATCGCCCAGCAACGCCTTTTCGGCAAGCTTTGTCTGCGACCAGCCCTTGCGAGCAATCTCATCGCGGATGCGCGCGACAATAAGATCTGAATCTCCGGACATGCTCCCCCTTACATCTTACTGAATGCGCAACCCACGCCACTGGCCGCACCATAATATCGTTTCCGCCTCCACATTGTCTATCATCCTTTTCCATTTTCTCCCAAATGCATAAAAAATGATGGTGATTGAGCACTCTTGATAACGAAGTGATGGTTGTCGGGGAGATCTATCTGCGTCACATTGAAGGTCAAGGAGGGCAAAAAGTACCCTGCGTCGCCCTTCCCACAACGAGTTTAAATTACCCTGCAAATAAACATCGGGGACATGCAACAATTTCACGAAACCTTGCCGGGTTTGGAGGCGGACATAACAGTACCCCCCCGTTCCCTCCGGCCCCGCACGGGGGATGGGTAAGGATTACACATCAGTTAGTCCTTACCCGTTGCTCCCGCCATCCCCCAAAAGAACAGTCTTTTTCGCGCCGCAAACGCGAATTATTCTTGGATTATGTTGTCAGCCAGGGGACAAACAACGTAGACTTGCTGCAAGTTGATCGGCAAAATTTGTTTATCGTCTAACGCAAAGGCTTGTATATGAAGCGCTTAGCCACTGTTATTTTTTCGACGCCTGTGCTTTGCGCAACGATTTTGTCTGGCTTGATATCTTTTAACCCACTCAGCAATAACATATCGGCCAAAGCCCAGAGGTTCTCAACGGACCGCCAAGACGGACGTTATCGCACGCAAAGCAATTATTGCGTGGAACTTGAGCGCAAATTAGCCAGCGACTGGGTACGAGGTCGCCAGTCAAATGACGTCCTTCCTGAACTTAACAAAAAAATTCGCCGCCAGGACGCTCTGTTCAATAGACTACAGAACAAAGCTGACCGGATGAACTGCTATGAAAACATGTTCATCTTTGGTCGTTCCTTGCGTCGCACCAAAAAATGCCATGCCATTGATCGCAAAATCCGCACCGCTAAAAGGAATTTGGCCAGACTACGCGGGGAACGCAGCTCCCTTAAAGACTCACGCCGCGGCGGGGATCGCCGCGCCCGCTTGATCGATGAGCTGTCCCGCAATGGTTGTGGCGAGCAATACCGCTATGAAGCACGCCGCAGTTCAGGTAACTGGCTTGAAGATAGTCTTGGCGAACTCTTTGGCGGATCACCCCGTCCCCGTCGCCGATCACGCGATGACGGGTTTTCAAATACAATCCAGCCCTATGCGACTTATCGCACAATGTGTGTACGCCTTTGCGATGGATACTATTTCCCTGTCAGTTTTTCCACACTGCCAAGCAGCTTCCCAAAAGATTCTGATTCATGCCAAAATAATTGTGCCGCTCCAGCCGAGCTATATGTATATAAAAATCCGGGCGGCGAAGTCGCACAAATGATTTCACCCGATGGTCGCCCCTATGACAGCATCAAAAATGCCTGGCGATATCGCAAGGAATATATCAAGGGTTGTTCCTGTAAGCAGATCGAGTTTTCGCAAGCTGATATTGACGCTTACAATAACCCAAAGAAACAAGCGAACAATAGACCCGTGGTGACCGACATACCCGCACACAAAACGGTCAAAAAACCAAGCCAGACGTTCGATAAAGCCAAAACAATTGACGATCTCATTCGCTAAACCAGGTTTAAATAGCACATTTTTCTGAATTATTTCTACGCTGCAAAAAAGTAGCTGCGTCCGCTTTTCCTGTGTAAAACCCTATCCGGCACAATACGAACAAATAATCGTCTTGCACCTGCCGCAAGTGATTGATCTCCTGTTCTTGCAGGTTTTGTAGTTATATTATCGTGGGGACAATGAAATGACTGAACAATCTATATCTAAATTTAACCTCATGAAACTTATCTCAATTGTACCTTGCACGCCTGAAGATTTTTCTGACTTGCGCGCTTTGCACAAAATGGCAATTAACGCAACGGGTTGGCATTTTTACAGCCTTGCCGAGGTTGCTGCACAGCTCATTGAAATCGACCAACCAGACTATACAATCGCCCTTTTGAGCCAAAACGTATTGCTCGCCAAGCTCGATAATTTGCTTGTTGGAGCAGCCTCCTGGCGACCATCAAACGCTCATCTACAAACGGCGATCGTTACCACCCTATATCTGCATCCCGCATATACCAATGGCGGATGCGCAACGGCCCTCATTCAAAAATGTGAGCAAGCTTCCTATGATCGTGGGTTTCGCTGGATATCGGCTTTGTCAGACCTCAATTCGCGGCTCTTCTTCTTCAAACTAGGTTATGAAGCCAAAGGGTATAGAAACAGCAAACGCAATCGATCGGTTCAATATCCGCTGCAAGTCATGACCCGCCATATCAGTACGCAATATGGCCAAACCAAGAAAGCTAAATCCACGAAGCTTTCAAAGCACTCAGCAATCAACGAAAGATAACAAATAGCTTCCCGGACTTGACCCGGGACCTAGGAATACAAATAACGACATTGAGTTACTGATCGCTGGATCACGAAACTGATTTCGTTCAAGACAGACTGAATTTCAAACAAAAATGGTAACTCCCCAGCTTAAACAGCCAGCATTTCCGGATTTTGCAGAGCGGCGAGGATATTGAGGCCCTATTTTCTGGCGGAGGATATGAAGGACCGGAGGGTGGCGAAGTTTCTCATCCTTGCCAATGAAATTATGGCTTGCAATTGTGCTCGTTGGGTCCTGATAAAAAAGTGTTTCCCCCTTTGAGCCAAACTTGACCACGATAGGTGGTGGTAAAACCGATCTGACTTTCACTAGAACTTCCGAGTCGGTCGAGTCGACATCAATGGCAATCATGCCACCAAAACCGCAGGCGACAGAGATATTATAATCACCCTTATGGCAAAGTTGCTCGATCTCAGGTTCGGTGTAAGGTGCTCTGCAACGCTTACTCCAACCGTTTTCATAGACTGCCTGTCCGGTGCTAGGAAGGGGTGAATAAGCGCCTCTTTCTGTTGCCCCATATCCCATAAAAGGCGGGCTCTGGTCGTCGCTATCGAGGCGAGTTTTAGCGGATTACCTCCACCATCCTTCTCAATCAGCTGCGCGGATTTTGGTGAGGCGCTTGCGGTGATTGGTGGCGTGCAGCAAAAAGTGCACTACATGGTCATCGACCTGCCGCACTCGGATGCCTGTTTCGTCAAGGCCTACCCGGGTGAGACGACGGAAGCGTTCTGCGACGCCCATGTTTCGGCCTTTGCCTTTTTCGGTGGTATTCCGCTGTCTATTTTATATGACAATACGACAATCGCCGTGGCCAAAATCAGGAAATACGGCAAACGGGACCTGACGCAGGAATTCACCAGACTGCAATCGCATTATCTTTAT
>JAAETJ010000216.1 GCA_024228495.1 bacterium
AACAGTAACGCCACGGAGCAAAAGATCAAAGAGATCATGATCGCTTGAACGAGGCAGCAGATCGTAGTCCGCGGGATCCGCTTGCAAGAAGGATTCCCTGGCAATGGATTCAAGAGCGGTCAATAATCCAACGAAATGAATTTGTTCGATCTCAGTTGCATTGGGATCCAGCGTGGACCAACCGCCTGCCTCAACGGTTAGTGTGGCAACTTTCACACAGTTTGCGCTGGCGTGAGCAAACTGCCCTCACCCGCTATTGTCATTTCCTTTTTTGCCTTTTCCGTGACCAACAGCCACTGGCAGCAGGTGAAATCAATGCCATTGACCTTTTAGCTGAATTTGAAGATGCATATCATGGCATAAAACAATATCCGCATGGTGCAGAAATATTTAATTCATACAGTGCCATTGTCACCCTGCTAAAAGCCTCCACACTGCAACAGCTTGGTGAGACCCAATCACATCTCGCTGTATTCGATTCTCTGCCACAACCGCTGTTACGCCTCGCCGTCATTGACAGCCTGCGTGCGTTTGCAGATGTTAGTCGTCAGGTTGAAATCTATCACCAAGTCACCAATCTCAATCAACAAGCTACAGTTCTCAACTTAGCTGCCAGTCGGTTACAAAAGTTGGGTGCGTTTATTCAGGAACAAGTGTCGCCCCCTGAACAAGCGTTGCTCATCCGCGTCCACCATCAATGGCAAGAAATCATCACCACCGCGCAAGGTGAATGGGCAAAATCATCGCTGCGCCAAATGGCACGTTCTGAAAAACAGCAGGTGGCAGCCACCGTCACGGCTGATACGGTGCTCAAACAGGCTATGCCGTTTGATAATCCCTACATCGTTGGCGATCCGGTTTATCCCCCTTTATTTAAAGGCCGCCGTGACATCTTCAACGCCATCAGCAAGGTATGGGCAGCCAAAACAAACCCTGATTCGATCATCGTGTACGGCCATCGGCGCATGGGCAAAAGCAGCATCCTACGCAATTTAGCACAGGAAGCCCCCACCAACAGCCTCGTTGTGTATGCAGACATGGCAGGCGAAACCAGCTTTGTCGATTCCACCGCCACCCTGCTGCTCAATCTAGCCGACCGGCTGCATGAAACCCTCAGCCGCACCTTCCCAGACGCCCAACTCCCCCCACCCGATGAAGCCGCCTACAGCAGTGCCGCACGCGCCCAAACTCAATTCAGCCGCCTCACCAATCAGGCACGGGATTTGCTCGGCAGCGGCACCCTCATCTTAGCCCTGGACGAATTTGAAGCGATTGAACGCGCCGTCGAAGAAGGCAAAATCGGCAAGGAAATCTTCCAATTCCTGCGCACCAAAACGCAAGAACCGTGGCTGACGCTTGTTTTCGGCGGTCTGCACACCCTCGACGAAATGAGCCGCGACTATGAGCAGCCATTCTATGGCTCTTACACCAACATCCCCGTTTCCTACCTAACCCACCAGGATGCGTGGGATTTAATCACCAACCCCACCCCAGATTTCACCCTAAATTATGAACATGAGGCGGTTGAACAAATCATTACGCTTACTGGTGGGCAACCTTATTTGGTTCAGCTCGTTTGCCGTGATGCGCTGGATCATTTGAATTATGAGCTATTTGATCAAAATAAAACACGGGATACACGCATCTTGTTGAGTGATGTAGAGGCGGTGGTGGCGGGGGACTTTTTCCGACATGGTACGGTTTATTTTGATGGGGTGTGGCATCAAACGACGGAGGATGGGCAGCGTACTATGCTGAAGACTTTGGCACAGCAAGATTCATCTTGGTTGTTGGATGAATTGGCGGCTGCGTGTTCGCTATCGCAGGATGCGCTGCTGCGGCATCTGCGCTGGGCGGAGCGGCATGATGTGCTGCGTAAATTGGATGGGGATGTGCCGCGTTGGGAATTTTATGTGCCGCTAATGCGGCAATGGATTCGGGAGCGGAGGTAGGTTTGTTTTCTGAGGCCGTAGGCCTTTGTATGTGAGCCTGAGGGTTTATCCTCAGGCGAGTTTAGTTTGACCACATCCGCTCCGGCGATGAACCGCCGGGCTCAATTTGCGAAGCCCGTTGGGCTGCTTTTCTGAGGCCGTAGGCCTTTGTATGTGAGCCTGGGGGTTTATCCTCAGGCGAGTTTAGTTTGACCACATCCGCTCCGGCGATGAA